>JAIMJQ010000067.1:0-211 GCA_020693165.1 Xanthomonas sp.
CGGGAGTCGGGAATATGGTGGCGGAATCGAAGATTGCCAGAGCTCCAGCGCTGGAAAGCTGTGCTCACTTCCCGCTCCAAAGACAATGCAGATACGAGTCGCTGCAGCCTACACCTCGGCCGAGTCCCGAGTCCCGAGTCCCGAGTCCCGGCTTTCGGGGTGTCCCGAGTCCCGGCTTTCGGGGTGTCCCGAGTCCCGGCTTTTCGGGAGT
>JAIMJQ010000067.1:234-20019 GCA_020693165.1 Xanthomonas sp.
CGCCACCCGCCCCCTCAAACTATTCGCCATCGCCCCGGTGATCACCACGTCGACGAACTGTCCGATCAGGCGCTCGGGGCCGGCGAAGTTGACGTAGCGCATGTTCTCGGTGCGGCCGGTCAGTTCGTTGGCATCCTTGCGGCTCAAGCCCTCGACCAGCACGCGCTGGGTGCTGCCGATCATCGCGGCGCTGATCTTGCGGGCGTTGTCGTTGATCGCAGCCTGCAGGCGATACAGGCGTCCCTTCTTGACCTGCTCGGGGGTGTCGTCGGCCAGGTTCGACGCCGGTGTACCGGGGCGGCGGCTGTAGATGAAGCTGAAGCTCTGATCGAAACCGATGTCCTCGACCAGCTTCATGGTTGCCTCGAAGTCGGCGTCAGTCTCGCCGGGAAAGCCGACGATGATGTCGGTGGAAATCGAGATATCCGGGCGCACGGCGCGCAAGCGACGGATCTTCTGCTTGTATTCGATTGCGGTGTGGCCGCGTTTCATCGCCGCGAGAATGCGATCGGAGCCGGCCTGCACCGGCAGATGCAGGTAGTTGGCGAGCTTGTCGCACTGCGCGTAGGCGGCGACCAGGCTGTCGTTGAACTCGACCGGGTGCGAGGTGGTGAAACGGATGCGGCCGATGCCGTCGATCTCGGCGATGTACTGGATCAGCAGGCCGAGGTCGCAGGTCTCCCCATCGTGCATCAGGCCGCGATAGGCGTTGACGTTCTGGCCGAGCAGATTGACCTCGCGCACCCCTTGGGCGGCCAGCGAGGCGACTTCGGCGATGACGTCGTCGAATGGCCGGCTGACTTCCTCGCCGCGCGTGTACGGCACCACGCAGAACGAGCAGTACTTGCTGCAGCCCTCCATGATCGAGACGAATGCGGTCGGACCCTCGGCGCGCGGCTCCGGCAGGGCGTCAAACTTCTCGATCTCCGGGAACGAGATGTCGACCTGCGGCTTGCGCTCGGCGCGCAGCCGGCTGACCATTTCCGGCAGCCGATGCAGCGTCTGCGGGCCGAACACCAGATCGACATACGGCGCGCGCTTGACGATCGCCTCGCCCTCCTGGCTGGCGACGCAACCGCCGACGCCGATGACCAGACCCGGTTTGGCTTTTTTCAGCAGGTTCCAGCGCCCGAGCTGGCTGAACACCTTGTCCTGCGCCTTCTCGCGGATCGCGCAGGTGTTGACCAGAATCACGTCGGCTTCGGACTCGTCGTCGGTCAGCGTCATGCCGTCACTGGCGGCGAGCACGTCTGCCATTTTCGACGAGTCGTACTCGTTCATCTGGCAACCATGGGTCTTGATGAACAACTTGCCGGCCATGACGCGCACTCGGAACAACAGAAAGGGCGCGCATTGTAGGGCAGACCGGGTGAACGGGCGACTCGGGCGCCGCGTCTGGACGACCTTGCGCGAAGGGGAAAGGCAGATTTTTGTCCGCAAGGAACGCAAAGGACGCAAAGGAAGCTTTCATTGGGCATCTCGTCCAACCAACGACATCGGCGCGGTCAACGCTCTTCTCGCTTCCCGTTGCGTCCGTTGCGGACAAATCTCTTGAGTCATTGACTTGCAGTGTGTTCGGTGAAGATGGGTCGAACCCGCTGGCCGGAATTGCGGCAGCGGCAATCCTCACGTAAAGTGTGCGCACGTAATCCGTGGAGATTGCCGTGAATCTGACGCTTTCGGTCGACGAGGCGATTGCCGAACAGGCGCGCAAGGCTGCGCAGGCGATGGGAAAGAGCCTCAACCAGGTCGTGCGCGAATTCCTGGAGCAACTGGCGGGTCAGCGCTCGGTCGAAGCCGAGATCGAGGAATTCGTGGCGCTCAGTGGTCGCGGCGATTCGGGCGGGGCGCGCTTTGATCGCGAATCGACGTATGCCGATCGCGTGGACGGCTACCGTGGCGCGTAGCTTCATCGACACCAATCTGCTGCTGTATTGCGACGATCGTGCCGATCCGCGCAAGCAACAGATTGCGCTGCAGTACTGGTCTACTCTGCGCCGCAGCGGCGAGGGCGTGCTGTCGATCCAGGTTCTGCAGGAGTACTACCGCAACGCGGTGGCCAAGGTCGGGCTGGAAGCCGCCTTTGTGCGCCGGCGGGTCGAGCAGCATTCGCGCTTCCAGGTGGTCATTCCGAGTGTGGCGCTGGTGCTCGGTGCGATCGACTTGACGCGTCTGGTGAGTCTTTCGTTCTGGGACGCGCTGCTCGTCGAAGCCGCGCGCTCGGCGGCATGCGAATTGTTGCTGTCGGAGGATCTGCAGCATGGTCAGGTCATCGCCGGAGTGCGCGTGATCAATCCATTCCTGATGTCGTGACATGATTGCCAGCAGCCGTGAGCCGCAAGCCGCCCCGCTCGCCGAGCGCATGCGGCCGCGCACGCTCGACGAGATCGTCGGCCAGGGTCAGCTTTTGGCGCCGGGCAAGCCGCTGCGCAAGGCGCTGGAATCCGGTCGACCGTATTCGATGATCCTGTGGGGCCCGCCGGGTTGCGGCAAGACCACGCTGGCGCGCTTGTGCGCGCACGCCGGCGAGGCCGAGTTCATGGCGATGTCGGCGGTGCTCGGTGGCGTCGCCGAGGTGCGCGCGGCGGTGGCCGCGGCGAAGAACAACCGTAATCTCGGCAAGCGCACCGTGCTGTTCGTCGACGAGGTGCATCGCTTCAACAAATCGCAGCAGGACGCCTTCCTGCCGCATGTGGAGGACGGCACCATCACGCTGATCGGCGCCACCACCGAGAACCCGTCGTTCGAAGTCAACTCGGCGCTGCTGTCGCGCTGTCGCGTGCATGTGCTCAAACCGGTCTCGGCCAATGAACTACTGGCGGCGCTGCGCAGGGCGCTGACCGACCGCGAACGCGGACTCGGCGCGCGCGGACTCACGGCCGAGCCCGCCGCTCTGGAGCGCCTCGCCGAAGTCGCCGATGGCGATGTGCGCCGCGCGCTGACCTTCCTCGATATCGCCGCCGATCAGATCGACGATGGCGGCGAGATCACTTTCGACCTGCTGCGCAGCGTCGTCAGCGAGAGCTTCCGTCGTTTCGACAAGGGCGGCGAGGCCTTCTACGACCAAATCTCGGCGCTGCACAAGACGCTGCGCAGCTCCAACCCCGACGCCGCGTTGTACTGGTTCTGCCGCATGCTCGATGGCGGCTGCGATCCGACCTACCTGGCGCGGCGGTTGACACGCTTTGCCAGCGAGGACATCGGCAACGCCGATCCGCGTGCGCTGGCGATGTCGATCGATGCCTGGCAGACCTACGAGCGTCTCGGTTCACCCGAAGGCGAAGTAGCGCTGGCGCAACTGGTGCTGTATCTGGCGGTTGCGCCGAAGAGCAACGCCGCCTACCTGGCGTACAAGGCGGCGCGTGCGCTGGTCGAATCCGGAGGCAGCCTGCCGGTGCCGTTGGAGCTACGCAACGCGCCGACCAAACTGATGAAAGGCCTGGGATACGGCAAGGGCTATCAATACGATCACGAGGCCGATCAGGGCATCGCCTTCGACCAGCGCGGCTTTCCCGCGGAGATTGGCGAGCAGGAGTTATACCAGCCGGTCGAGCGCGGGCTGGAGATCAAGATCAGGGAGAAGCTGGAGTGGATACGGCAGCGGCGGCGCGAAGCGCTGGGGAAGCAGGGATGAGACGGGAAATCGAAAGCAGAGGCGGGCCCGGGGACTGGGGGCTGCGGCGCACTTCCGTCTCACGTCGCGGTGTCACCACCCTGCGTGAATGCCAAGACGCGAATTTCCAGGTCACCTCCAACCTGCGCCATCGCGCCCCAGCCCCCAGCCCCCAGCCCCGCGCGTTCATTTTCTGTCGCATCCCATGAACTTGCTCCCCCTCAGCCTGCTCGTCGCCCTCGGCGGTGCCACCGGCGCGTTGACGCGCTTCTGGATCGGTCAGGGCGTGGTGCGGCTGCTCGGCGGGCCGGCGCCGTGGGCGACGTTGACGGTGAATGTGGTCGGCTGCGCGCTCGCAGGTGTGTTCTTCGCCTGGGCCAGTGCGCGTCACGATACGGCCAGCGTGCATGCGCTGGTGCTGGTCGGGTTCCTCGGTGGCCTGACCACGTTCTCGGCCTTCAGCCTCGATGCGCTGGGTCTCTGGCTGCGCGGGCAGGAGCGCATCGCCGTGGTCTACGTGCTGGCCAATGTGCTGCTGTCGCTGGCCGCGGCGGCCAGCGCATTTGCGCTGGCGCGCAGGCTCTTGTAGCCCGATGTGCCGCGCAGCGGCCGAGCGGGTGCTTGCGCCGTCACCGTTCCGGTGAACGCGCCTGCGGCGCGTAGATCGGGCTACGCAGAGCGTGCTGTGGTCGGCCGGTGTACCGCATAGCGGCTCACCGGCAGGATGTCACGCGTTGGGTCGGGTCAAATCCACTCCGCGCGTGAGCTTCTCCAGCCACTCGCCAAATGGCGCCAGTTCGCCGTAGCGCTGGCACACGCCCAGTGTGTAATCGAGTACCAGCGGCAAATCGTTCAGGTACCCGGCCTTGCCGTCGCGATAGTTCAGCCGCGCGAAGATGCCGAGCACCTTGAGGTGCCTTTGCAGGCCCATCCAGTCGAACCAGCGGCGCCAGCGGGTGGTGCCGACTTCGACTACGCCGGCCGAGGCCAGCCGCTGGCGGTAGCTCTCGGCCCAGCCGTAAACCCGCGCCAGTGGCCACTGGATGTAGCAGTCCTTCAGCAGCGACACCAGGTCGTAGGTGACCGGGCCAATCACCGCATCCTGAAAATCGATGATCCCCGGATTGGCGCCGGGGACGATCATCAAGTTACGCGAGTGGTAGTCGCGATGGACAAAGGCCATTGGCTGCTCGGCGGCGCTATTCAGCAGTCGCTGCATGCAGTCCTCGATCACCCCCGGCAAGTCGCCACCCAGCTCCAGTCCCAGATGCCGCCCGAGGAACCAGGTCGGGAACAGTTCCATTTCGGTGCTCAGGCGCAGCATGTCGTAACGCGGCAGGCCGTGGGCGTCGACGCGTGTCTGCATCGTCTGCAGCGCGGCAAAGGCATCGCCATAGAGCGATTCCACGCGCGCTTCGTTGAGCTCGGGCAGATAGGTGCGCGAACCCAGGTCGCTCAGCAGCAGGAATCCCTGCGTCAGATCCCGCGCGATGACATCCGGAGCGTTGAGGCCAGCTGCGCGCAATCGCCCGGCGACGTCGATGAACGGCCCGACGTCCTCCTTGTCCGGTGGCGCGTTCATCACCACCCAGCTGTGCGTACCCTGGCGCACGCGCCAGTAGCTGCGGAAGCTGGCGTCGGCGGAGGCCGCAGTCGGCGTTCCGTCGAGCGTGCCGAGGTGCAGATGCGCGAAGTCGGCGAGGGCGGCGAGGCGGTCGGAAGAGAGGCTCATCGGTCAGAAATGGGGCAGGGGGGGACGGGACACGGGAAGCGCGTTGTGCGCAGCGGCCCTGGCGGTTGTGGGTCCGGACTTGTCCGGACGCTTTCCCACCTTTGAATCGAACAGCGTCCAGACAAGTCTGGACCCACAAAGAGCACGCATCGTGTGGACCATTTTCGCGTGCCCCGCGCCGCTCACGCCGTCAACAACCTGAGCGCCTCGGCATATTTCGCCCGCGTGCCTTCGATGATCTCGGCGGGAATGCGCGGCCCCGGTGAGGACTTGTTCCAGGCGAGCGTCTCCAGGTAGTCGCGTACGTACTGCTTGTCGAAGGACGGCGGGCTGCGGCCCGGCACCCATTCGGCAGCGGGCCAGAAGCGCGACGAATCCGGCGTCAGCATCTCGTCCATCACTCGCAGGGTTCCATCCTCATCGAGGCCGAACTCGAATTTGGTGTCGGCGATGATGATTCCGCGCGCCGCGGCAAAGCGGCGGGCCTGTGCGTACAGCGCCAGCGTCGCCGTGCGCACGCGCTCGGCCAGGTCGGCGCCGATCAGCTCGACCGCACGGTCGAATCCGATGTTCTCGTCATGGTCGCCGACGGCAGCCTTGGTCGACGGCGTGAACAGCGGCTCCGGCAACTCGCCGGCCATTTCGATGCCGGTCGGCAGCGCGATGCCGCAGACACTGCCGCGCGCCTGATATTCCTTCCAGCCCGAACCGATCAGATAACCGCGTGCGATCGCCTCGACCGGGATTGGCTTGAGGCGCCGCGCGACCACGCTGCGGCGCCGATAGAGCGCCACATTGGTACCCGCCGGCAGCACGCTGACCGGATCTATCCCGGTCAGGTGATTCGGGCAGGTCCCCTCGGTCAACGCGAACCAGAAGTTCGACATCTCGGTGAGAAGCTCGCCTTTGCCCGGGATCGGGTCGGGCAAGATCACGTCGAAGGCCGACAGGCGGTCAGTGGCGACCATCAGCAGGCGTCGCTCCGGAAGTGCATAGACGTCGCGCACCTTGCCGCGGTGGACACGGGTGAGGCCGGGCAGGTTGGATTCGGACAGCGTGGTGATCATCGGGGCTGCAGGCGAGGTGGAAGCCGCGATTTTAGGCACAGCAAGCCCTGATTGCCTCGATCTCGAGCGCCAACGCGTGGCCGCCAGCATCCGGACAAGGTCCGGAGGCGTTTTTCTGCGGCAACGTCATCGATACAGCGAGGGCTCGTCCCGCGTCGGACGGGTCTTGAAGCGGGCGTGCAGCCACAGGTACTGCGCAGGCGCTTCGCGGATGATGTGTTCCAGCAGTGCGTTGACGCGGGTGGTGTCGGCTAGCGCATCGTCGCTCGGAAAATCCGCGAGCGGCGGGTGCAGGCGCAAGCGGTAGCTGCCGTCGGACTCGCGGCGGTGCTCGAAGCCGATGACGACGGCACCGCTCAAGCGCGCCATCTGGTGGGTGGCGGTGATGGTCGACGCCGGAATGCCGAAGAACGGCGCGAACACGCGCTCGCCGCGGCGGTACTCCTGGTCCGGGGCGTACCACAGCGTGCCGCCGGACTTCACATAGCGCAGCGCCGCGCGCAGTTCGTCGCGGCGGAACATGGCGTCGGCGTAGCGCAGCCGTCCGCGGCGGACCGCCCATTCGAACGCCGGGTCATGATGCTCGCGGTACATGCCGGCTACCGGCGTAAAGCGGCACAGCAGCCGCCCGGCCAGTTCCAGGTGGCTGAAATGCGCGCCGACCAGCAGCACGCCACGACCCGCCGCGCGCGCCGCCTCGATGTGTTCGATGCCCTCGACCACGACGGGCAGCTTGCCGACGCGGCGGATCGAACCGAACCAGCCCCAGGCGAACGCGGCCAGCATGCGTCCCGATTCGCGCGCGTTCTCGCGGGCCACGGAGCGCCGCTGCGCGGCGCTCCAGAGGGGAAAGCAGAGTTCCAGATTGCGCTCGAGGATGTTTCGCCGACGCGGCAGCAAGGCCAGCACCAGCGGGCCGGTCGCCGCGCCCATGGCCAGTGCGGTGCGGTGCGGAAACCTTGCGATCAGCCACAGCAGGCAGACGGCGATCCAGCTCGGCCATGAGAACGGGTGCCACAGCGGCCGTGTGGCGGTCTTTACCTTGCGCATGGACTTGAGTCTAGAGGAAGCAGGTTCACGCGGAGGCGCGGAGACGCGGAGAGAAGCAAAGACATTTGCCGGCGGCTGCGACCGCCTTGCGCCACCATGGGAGAGTTTCTGCCTTTCTCCGCGCCTCCGCGCCTCCGCGTGAGGCGCTGTCCGAAGGTCGTCGGCCGATTGTGCCCCGTGCCCCCGCACTGCGCGATACTGCGCCACCACCCACCCCGAACCCGCATGCGTCGATTCTCGCGCCGCCTCTATACGCTGGCGATGTACCTGGCGATGCCGGTGATCCTGTATCGCCTGGCATTCCGCGGGTTGCGCAACCGTGGTTATTTCTCTCGCTGGCTGGAGCGCTTCGGCTGGTTCCGCGATCCGGGATTTGCTTCGTCGATCTGGGTGCATGCGGTGTCGGTCGGCGAGTTCAATGCGGCAATCCCGTTGATCGAGGAACTGATGCGTCGCCATCCGGAGCAGCCGCTGGTGGTGACGACGATCACGCCGACAGGTTCGGATCGCGTGCGCAAGCAATTCGGCGATCGCGTTTTCCATGTCTATCTGCCGTATGACTTGCCGGCAGCGATCGAGCGCTTCTTCGCGCGCGTCAAGCCGTGCATCGCGGTCGTCATGGAGACCGAGATCTGGCCCAATCTGTTTTTTGCCTGCCGCGCGCACGACATTCCGATCTTCATCGCCAACGCGCGCTTGTCCGAGCGCAGCCTGAAAGGTTACGGGCCGGCAATCTCGCTGGTCGGCGACGCCGTCCGCTGCGCGACCATGGTGGCGGCGCAGTCGCAGGTGGATGGCGAGCGTTTCTTGCGCCTGGGCGCTGTGCCCGAGCGCATGCGCGTGGTCGGCAACATCAAGTTCGACATGGTGGTGCCCGGAGGTCTCGACGAGATCGCGCTCGAGTGGCGCACCAGTTGGGGCGTATTGCGACCGGTGTGGATCGCAGCGAGCACCCATGAAGGCGAGGAGGCCGCTGTGTTGCAGGCACACGCGCGTATCCTCGGCCGCTTTCCCGATGCCTTGCTGATCCTGGTGCCGCGCCACCCGGAACGCTTCCGCGCCGCCATCTCGCTTTGTCGCTCTTACGGTTTCCGCACCAGTTGCCGCAGCGAGGACCACATCGCCTCGCTCGACTCGCAGTGCTTCGTTGTCGACACCATGGGCGAGCTGCTGAAATTCTACGCCTGCGCCGATGCCTGCTTCGTCGGCGGCAGCCTCGATCGCATCGGCGGACACAACGTGCTGGAACCGGCGGCGCTGGGCAAGCCGATCCTGATCGGGCCGCAGACGTTCAACTTTGCGGAGATCACCGACACGCTGATCGCCGAGGACGCAGCAGTACGCGTGGCCAACGGCGCCACGCTCGGGAGCCAGGTAGTGCGCATCCTCAGCGATCCCAGGCGGGCGGCCGCGATGGGCGCCGCGGCGCTCGCAGTGGTCGAGCGTGAACGCGGCGCGGTGCCGCGCACGCTGGCGGCGATCGAGGAGATTCTGGAGGCAGCGCCGCAGTCTGATGCACCGCGGGCGTCACGTTGGCCCGCAGGGCCTACGTGACACGGGAGACTGTCATGTAGTCCGCTGCGCGGACAACATGACCTACTGAAGCACGGCGTTCACGGCCTGCAAATCGGCCACCGTGATGGTGCCGGCGGCCTGCTTCAGGCGCAGCGAGTTCAGCAGGTAGTTGTGGCGCGACAGTGCGTAGTCGCGTTGCGCCTGGTACAGCACCTGCTGGCTGATCAGCACATCGACGATGGTACGCGTGCCGACCTCGAAGCCGGCCTGTGTGGCATCCAGCGCGCTCTGCGCGGAAATCAGCGCCTGGCTGCGCGCCTCGACCTCGGTGATGCCGGCGGCGACCGCGCGATAGGCCTTGCGCGTGTTGCGCACGATCGCGCGCAGTTCCTGCTCGTACTGGTCGGCGGCGATATCGCGGTTATGCGTTTCCTGGCGTACGCGCGACTGCGTCGCCAGGCCCTCGAAGATCGGCACGTTGAGGGTGATGCCCAGGCCGTGATCGCGGAAGTCGCCGTCGGCCGGGAAGCTGACGTCGTTGGAGAAGCGATCTCCCGAGGTCTTCTGATCCACCCACGAATAATCGGCACCCAGCGTCGGCAAATGGGCGGCCTTGGCGGTGGCGACCGCCTGTTCGGCTTGCTCAAGGGCATGGCGACGCACCGCCAGCAACGGATTCTCGGCTTCCGCGGTCTTCACCCATGCCTCGGAATCGTCGGGTACCGGACTGTTCAGCGCGAGCTTCTCGGCAACCGGGCGCAGGTCGCTGACTGGCCTGCCGGTGAGCTCGTTGAGCGCCTCGTAGGCATCGTCGAGCTGGAACTGGGCCAGAATCGCGGCGGCGCGGGCGGCGTCGTAGCGGGCCTGCGCTTCGTGGACATCGGTGATCGCCGACAGCCCAACCTCAAAGCGTTGCTCGGCCTGCTCCAGCTGGCGCTTGACCGCGGTTTCCTCGGCCTTGACCGCGCCCAGGTTGGTGGTCGCGGTGAGCGCTTCGAAGTAGGCCGTAGCCACCCGCACGATCAAATCGTCGCTGGCGCGGTCGTAAGCAGACTCGGCCTGCGAGGCGCCGGCGCGCGCCTCGCGCAACCGGGTGTAGTTGGAGTGGTTGTAGATGCTCTGCGTGAGTCGCACCTGATAGGTGCGCGTCGAGCTGTCGGCACCGCCCTCGGCCTGGCCGAAACTGACGGTGCCGTCTTCATTCGGAATCGAGGTGATCGACGAACTGTCGCTGTTGGAGTCGCCGTACGACGCCGAGGCGCTGAGGTTCGGCAACAGCGCAGAACGCGCCTGCACGATACCTTCGCCGGCTGCGTACATCTGCGATTCCGCAGCCGCCAACTGCGGATCGCTGGCGCGCGCCATCTCATAGATCTGGGCCAGATCGGCGGCGGTTGCCGCGCTGCTCAGCGCGGTCAGACCCGCGATCAGGGCAATGGTCAATTGATGGCGACGCATGGTAATCCTCGTGGAATGATTTTAGAAAACGAAGCGGGATGCGGGTTCCGCACCCTTGAGGTAGGGCAAGTCGGTCTCGAACAGGCTGCGTGTTTCGACCTGGTCGGGCCCGTGCCTCAGCAGCACCTGCGCGGCCATCGCCGGCGACACGCCGCTGATGACGAACATGCGCCCGCCGGGCCTGAGCCAGCGCAGGAAACTGTCCGGAACCGTGGCCACGGCGCCGGTCACTGCGATCGCGTCGAAGGTCTGGCTTGGGCTGAATGCGAAAGCGTCCGTCACCTGAACCTGGGCGTTGCGGATGCCGCTGGCGCCGATGCGTCCGCGGGCACGCTCGGCAAGGTCGCCATGGCGCTCGATCGACACCACCTGTCGCGCCAGTCGCGCCAGGCAGGCGGTCAGGAAACCGCTGCCGGTGCCGATTTCGAGCACTTCTTCGTCGCCAGTCAGCTCCAGTGCCTGCAGCAGGCGGCCTTCGACCACCGGCCTCATCATGAACTCGCCATGATCCAGCGGGATCGGCAGATCCGCGAACGCCAGCTTGCGATGGCGCGGCGGCACGAAGTCCTCGCGCTTGACCTCTCCAAGCACCTCAAGAACCCGCGGATCGAGCACCTCCCACGGGCGCACCTGTTGCTCGATCATGTTGAAGCGAGCACGTTCGAAGTTGAGTGTTCCGGCCATGGCGCTGTTCCTGGGTATCCGCAGTGAAAGTAAAGGCGTCAAGCGTAGCGGTCCAGCGCCCGATTGCTCAAGCGCGAAGACTGTGATCTGGGGGCGAATGGCAAAAGTGCCAGAGGTCATCGGAGAGCGGTTGCTGGTTGTTGGAAAAGGCGCCGTGGCGGCGGTCAGGCACTGTCGCTGTGGCTGCCAACAACCAACAACCGCTTCAATCGAGAGTCTTCCTGAACCTTTTTGCCCCCAACGCCACCACCACCAGCGTGAACGCCAGCAGGGGCCAGAGGTTAGGCCAAACGTCGGCCGGGCCATTGACCTTGAGCAAGACGCCGCGAACGATGCGCAGGAAATGGGTCAGCGGCAGTGCCTCGCCGATCGTCTGTGCCCAGCCGGGCATGCCGCGGAAGGGGAACATGAAGCCCGACAGCAACATCGACGGCAGGAAAAAGAAGAACGTCATCTGCATCGCCTGCATCTGGTTCTTCGCCAGCGTCGAGAACAGCAGGCCAACCGACAGGTTGGCGACGATGAACGCCAGCGTGCAGCCGAGCAGCAGCCACAGCGATCCGAGGATCGGTACCGCAAACAGCAGGTGGGCGGCGATCAGGATCACCGCCACCTGGACATAGGCGACGAGGATGTACGGCACCAGTTTCCCGACCATGATCTCGAGCGGCCGCACCGGCATTGCCAGCAGGTTCTCGAAGGTGCCGCGCTCGCGCTCGCGGGCGATGGCGAGGCCGGTCATCATGATCAGGGTCATCGTCAGGATCACGCCCATCAGGCCGGGCACGATGTTGTAGGCGGTCAGGCCTTCCGGGTTGTAACGGCGCTGGATGCGCAGGTCGACCGGCCCCGGCCGTGCGCCAAGGTGCGCCAACGGTCCTTTCAGCTCGCTCGCCAGCGCCTGGTCGACCAGCGGTCCGAGCGCGGCGATCGCATTGCCGCTGGCGACCGGATCGGTGGCGTCGATCTCGACCAGCAGCGCTGGCCGCTCGCCGCGCACCAGGTCGCGCGCGAAGTCGGGCGGAATGCGCACCAGGAACTGCACATCGCCGCGCGCGACCAGTCGTCGTCCGTGCTCGATCGACGCCGGCGTGGCGACGATGTCGAAATAGTCCGATAGCGTCATCGCCGACAGCAGCCTCCGCGTGAACTCGCTCGACTCGGCGGATACGATCGCGGTCGGCAGGTGCTTGGGATCGGTGTTGATCGCATAGCCGAACAGGCACAGCTGCATGATCGGGATGCCGACCATCATCGCGAACGTCAGCCGGTCGCGACGCATCTGGATGAATTCCTTGGCGAGAACCGCCAGCAGCCGGCGCCAGGAAAAGTGGTTCATGGGCGCGGTCCTTGGTGGGTTGCCGCGATTGGCGAGGAGTAGCGTCCGGGCAAAGTCCGGACCGGCGGGCTGCCCGCGCCGGTGTGGGTCCGGACCGTGTCCGGATGCTGTTCCAGGCTCCGGTGGGTCCGGACCTTGTCCGAACGCTGTTCCAGCAGTAGTCCTCGTGCGCTCATGTCTTCCCACCCCGCATCAGCGCGATGAAGGCGTCCTCCAGCGACGAGTCGACGGGCTCCCAGGCCAACTGGTGACGCTGCGCGTATACGCCGACGCTGGCGGACAGTGTCGCCGCATCGACGCCGGAAACATGCAGGCGCAGCCCGAACGGCACCACCTGCTCGACACCGGGCAACTGGCCGATTTCAAGGACCGCCGCGGCTGGCGCGCCGTCGATGGCGAATGTACGCAGGCCAACCTGATCGAGGATCTGCTGCGGCGTGCCCTCTGCGAGCAGCTTTCCGGCCGCGATATAGGCCAGCCGGTGGCAGCGCTCGGCCTCGTCCATGTAATGCGTCGACACCAGCACGGTCAGGCCCTCGCGCGCCAGCGCATGGATCTCCGCCCAGAACTCGCGGCGCGCCTTGGGGTCGACACCGGCGGTGGGTTCGTCGAGCAGCAACAATTTCGGTTGATGCAGCAGGCATGCGGCCAACGCCAGGCGCTGCTTCCAGCCACCCGAGAGCTCAGCGGCCAACTGCTTGCGCCGCTGCGTCAGGCCCAGGCGCTCGAGCGCGGCGTCGACCACGCTGCGTGCATTGGCCAGCCCGTGCATGCGCGCCGCGAAGCGCAGGTTCTCCTCGATGGTCAGATCCTCCCACCAGGTGAACTTCTGCGTCATGTAGCCGATCTGCGACTTGATCGCCGCGCTGTCGCGGCGCACATCGAGCCCGAGGCAGGTGCCTTCTCCGGCATCGGCGGTGAGCAGGCCGCACAGCATGCGTATCGTGGTGGTCTTTCCCGACCCGTTCGGACCCAGAAAGCCGTAGATCGCGCCGCGCTCGACGCGCAGGTCGAGGCCGTCGACGACTCGCTTGTCGCCGAACGACTTGCTCAGGCCGTGGACGTCGATGGCAAACATGGGTGTTGGTGTTGGTTGTTGGTGTTGGAAAGGGCGAGTCGTGGCGTTGGCATGGTCTGGTGCCGGGGATGGATGTTCCGATCCAAGGCCAACAACCGGTTCCCCGGGTGACGGCGTCGGTTCATGGTGTTGGAAAATCGAGGCGCGGCGTCGGCGGATACCGCCCGGAGGGTGCTTTGTCCAACACCAACACCAACAACCAACACCGCTTCACCTGCGCACCTTCACCGGCAACCCCGGTGCCAGCATCGTCGCCGCTTCGAAACGCGCCTCGATGCGATACACCAGATCCTCGCTGCGCGACTCGCTGAAAATCACCGGCGGCGTGTATTCCGGCGCCGCCGCAATGAACTCGACGCGCGCGGGCTGCGCGGCTTCGCAGCCGGTGCAGTCGACGAATACCTTGGTGCCGAGTGTCCACTCCGACAATTCCGTCAGCGGCACGAAGAAGCGCACGAATGCTCCCTGCTCGGGCAGCAGTTTGACTACCGGGGCACCCGCCGGTACCCATTCACCGACTTGATACAAGGTGTCTTCGACGCGACCCGCGGCAATCGCATCCGCGCGGGTCTGTTGCACCCGCCAACTCGCCTGCGCCACCACCGCCGCCGCTGCCGCGATGGCGGCATCGGCTGCTGCCTGTGCGTCCGGGCGCCCGGCCGGTTCGGCGCTGCGCTGCTCCGCCAGTGTCGACTGCAGTCGCGCCTGCGCCTGTGCCTGCGTTGCGGCCGCACGGTCGCGCAAATCATCGGATGCCAATCCGCGCTTCTGCAGGTCGGCCGCCCGCTTGAGCTCCTTGTCGGCCAGCGCCAGCGCCGAACGCGCCTCGCGCACGCGCTCGGCAATCACCTGGATCTCGTCCGGGCGACGGCCCAAGTCGAGATCGGCGCGCTGTGCCTGGGTCTGTGCCAGCCGGGCCTGGGCCTCGGCCAGTTGCTGTCGCTCGAGTTCGCCGTCGAGCGCGAACAGCGGCGCGCCGGCCGTGACCGCTGCCCCGCGCTGCACCGGCAGTTGCACCAGGCGCCCGCCGACCGGCGCGCCGACATAGGCGTAATCGGCTTCGAGGTAACCCTGGTAGCCATCAGCGGGCGGGTCGGAGCAGCCGCCGAGCGCGATGGCGATCAGCAGTGCCCGCCCGGTCCCGCGGGAACGTGGACGCACGGCGGTCTCACAGCAGTGGTCAGGAGCGCCAAGGCTACTGCGGATCGGCGTGGCTGTGTCTGATGCGGGTCATCCGGTTGCGGCGCGACCACTCTTTCAGTGGGTCCAGACTTGTCTGGACGCTTTGTCGTGAACGCGGCGAAAAGCGTCCAGACAAGTCTGGACCCACAAGAGCAGGCTTTCCAGACAAGTCTGGACCCACAAGAGCAGGCCTTTGACCCCGGCCGCCAACAACCCACTGGCAACAGCCACCTTCGAGACCTCCGACCCATGGACTCCGTGCCCGCGGGCGATTAGGGTGCGCGTCTCACGCCATGCCGGGAGGTGCGCGGTGCGCCCTTTGACCTTGATCGTTCCCCTGATGCTCGCCATGAATGCCTACGCCGAATCTGAAGCAACCGATCCCAACCAGTGGCTGGAAGCCGTCGAGGACGAGAAGGCGCTGGCCTGGGCGGCCGAGCGAAATTCCGAAAGCGTCGACGAACTGACTCGCTCTGGCGATTTCAAGCGCATCGAAAAGCGCACGCTGGAGATTCTCGATTCCGACGAGAAGATCGCTTACGTCAACAAGATGGGCGACTACTACTACAATTTCTGGCGCGATGCCGAACATGTGCGTGGCCTGTGGCGGCGCACCACGCTCGACGAGTACCGCAAGGCGGAACCAGAGTGGGAAACCGTGCTGGATGTCGATGCGCTTGCCGCGGCAGAAAAGGAGAACTGGGTTTATTCCGGCGCCGACTGCCTGGAGCCGGAAAATCGCCTGTGCCTGCTGTCGCTGTCGCGCGGGGGCGCCGACGCCTCGGTGGTGCGTGAGTTCGACACGGTGACCAAGACCTTCGTCGAGGGGGGCTTCGAACTGGCCGAGGCCAAGAGCGGCGCCAGCTGGATCGATGCAGACACCCTGTTCGTCGGCACCGACTTCGGTCCGGGTTCGCTGACCAGTTCCGGTTATCCGCGCATCGCCAAGCGCTGGAAGCGTGGCACGCCGCTGACGGCGGCGGAAACGGTTTACGAGGGTCAGGTCGAGGACGTCTGGAACGGCGCGTTTGCCGATACCACGCCGGGCTTCGAGCGTCAGGGCATCATGCGCGCGATGACCTTCTACAGCAGCGAGATGTACCTGCTGCAGGACGACAAGCTGGTCAAGATCGACAAACCCGACAGCGCCAACGCCAGTCTGCATCGGCAGTGGCTTTTGCTGGAACTGCGCGATGACTGGGCCGTCGGTGGCAAGACCTGGGTTGCGGGTTCGCTGCTGGCAACCAAGCTCGATGAATTCATCGCCGGCAAGCGCGAATTCACGGCGCTGTTCACGCCGACCGAACGCTCCTCGCTGGCCGGCTATTCGCCGACGCGCAACCACATCATCGTCAACGAGCTCGACAACGTGAAGAACCGCGTCTACGTGTGGACGCCGGGCGAACAGGGCTGGACGCGCGAGGCGCTGCCCGGGCTGCCCGAGTTCGGCAGCGTCAGCGTCGGCGCGGTGGATGATCGCGATTCGGATGCCTACTTCGTCACGGCGACCGACTTCCTGACGCCGACCAGCCTGCACTACGGCGAGGTCGGCAAGGGCGCGCCGGAGTTGCTGAAGTCGCTGCCATCGTTCTTCGATGCGTCGAAGCTGGCGGTCAGCCAGCATGAGACCACCAGCGCCGATGGCACCCGCGTGCCGTACTTCCAGGTGGCCGCCAGGGATGTCGAGCTGAACGGCACGAACCCGACCGTGCTCTATGGCTACGGCGGCTTCGAAGTGTCGATGACGCCGAGCTACATGGCGAACATCGGCGACGCTTGGCTGAACAAGGGTGGCGTCTACGTGCTGGCCAATATCCGCGGCGGTGGTGAGTTCGGCCCCAAATGGCATCAGGCGGCGCTGAAGGCCAATCGCAACAAGGCCTACGAGGACTTTGCGGCGGTCGCGAAAGACCTGATCGCGCGGAAAGTCACGTCCACGCCGCACCTCGGTACCCTGGGCGGCTCCAATGGCGGCCTGCTGATGGGCAACATGCTCACCCAGTACCCGGACCTGTTCGGCGCCATCGTTTGCCAGGTGCCACTGCTCGACATGCGCCGCTACCACATGCTGCTGGCCGGTGCTTCGTGGATGGGCGAATACGGCAATCCGGACGATCCCAAGGAATGGGAATTCATCCAGACCTTCTCGCCGTACCACAACGTCAAGGCCGACGTGAAATACCCGCGCACGCTGTTCACCACCTCCACCCGCGACGACCGCGTGCATCCCGGCCACGCCCGCAAGATGGTGGCGAAGATGAAGCAGCAGGGTCACGACGTGCTCTATTACGAGAACATCGAAGGCGGCCATGGCGGCGCCGCCAACAACGCCCAGCGCGCCTTCATGACCGCGCTGGCGTGGACCTTCTTCGCGCGGGAGTTGCGTTGACGGGGCCCTGGTGGGTCCGGACCTTGTCCGGACGCTCTTCCTCCGACCGTTCCAGAAGCGTTCGAACAAGATTCGAACCCACAAAGGCTGACCAGGGTGCACCTCCGCTGCAAGCGGAGATTCCACCGGCGATGCCGTGTGGTGACTGTGGATTCCCGGCCTGCGGCCGGGGATCCACCCTGCGCGGGTGATGCAAACCACGATCGACGAATGATCTGCTCTTCTCCACGTCCTTCGCGTCCTTCGCGTTTAACCGGCAACGCACTGCCTCAGCTACAATCGGGGCCTGAAGCGGGGGTGCCGGGCGCGAGCCAAGGCTGAGACAGTCCCTTCGAACCTGATCCGGTTAGTACCGGTGTAGGGAAGCTTCGGGTGCGCGGGCCAAACCCCGCGTATCCGCCGCCACCGCTTCGTCCCTGCCATTGCTGGAGCGCGACGATGAATGCGGTGACCGCCGATCTGATGCAACAAGCCGAGCAGCTGTCCGCTGACGTCATCCGCCCGATTCCGGGCTCGCGCAAGATCTATGCGCACGGATCGCGCGACGACATCCGCGTGCCGATGCGCGAGATTTCGCAGTCGCGCACGCCGAAGTCCTTCGGTGCCGAGATCAACCCGGCGCTGGCCGTGTACGACACCAGCGGCCCGTACACCGATCCATCGGCCACCATCGACTTGCGCCAGGGCCTGCACGCCATGCGCGCGCGCTGGATCGAGGAACGCGGCGACACCGAGCAACTGACTGGGCCGACCAGCAAGTTCGGCCATGCACGCCTGGTCGACCCCGCCACCGCGCATCTGCGCTTCGAGCACCTGCGCGCGCCGCGCGTCGCCAAGGCCGGTGCCAATGTCAGCCAGATGCATTACGCGCGGCGCGGCATCATCACGCCGGAGATGGAATACATCGCCATCCGCGAGAATCAACTGCTCGACCAGATCCGCGATCAGAACCTGCTGCGCCACCACGCCGGCGAGAGTTTCGGCGCGTCGTTGCCCAAGTACGTGACGCCCGAATTCGTGCGCGAGGAAGTCGCCCGCGGCCGCGCGATCATCCCTTGCAACATCAACCACCCGGAACTGGAGCCGATGATCATCGGCCGCAACTTTCTGGTGAAGATCAACGCCAATATCGGCAACTCCGCGGTGAGTAGTTCCATCGCCGAAGAAGTCGAGAAGATGGTGTGGTCGATCCGCTGGGGTGCGGACACGGTGATGGACTTGTCCACCGGCAAGCACATTCACGAAACCCGCGAATGGATCATCCGCAATTCGCCGGTGCCGATCGGCACCGTGCCGATCTACCAGGCGCTGGAGAAGGTGGACGGCAAGGCCGAAGACCTGACCTGGGAGATCTTCCGCGACACGCTGATCGAGCAGGCCGAGCAGGGCGTCAGCTACTTCACCATCCACGCCGGCGTGCGCCTGAAGTACATCCCGCTGACGGCGAAGCGCGTCACCGGCATCGTCAGCCGCGGCGGCTCGATCATGGCCAAGTGGTGCCTGGCGCATCACAAGGAGAGCTTCCTCTACACGCGTTTCGAGGAAATCTGCGAAATCATGAAGGCCTACGACGTCGCCTTCTCGCTCGGCGACGGCCTGCGCCCGGGCTCGATTGCCGATGCCAACGACGCCGCCCAGTTTGGTGAGCTGGAGACGCTCGGCGAACTCACCCAGATCGCGTGGAAGCACGATGTGCAGACCATGATCGAGGGCCCCGGCCACGTGCCGATGCACCTGATCAAGGAGAACATGGACAAGCAGCTGCGCGAGTGCGGCGAGGCGCCGTTCTATACCCTCGGCCCGCTGACCACCGACATCGCACCCGGCTACGACCACATCACCAGCGCCATCGGTGCGGCGATGATCGGCTGGTTCGGCACCGCGATGTTGTGCTACGTGACCCCCAAGGAACACCTCGGTCTGCCCAACAAGCACGATGTGCGCGACGGCATCATCACCTACAAGATCGCCGCGCACGCGGCGGATCTCGCCAAGGGTCATCCGGCCGCGCAGGTGCGCGACAACGCGCTCAGCAAGGCGCGCTTCGAGTTCCGTTGGGAGGACCAGTTCAACCTCGGCCTCGATCCGGAAAAGGCGCAGGAATTCCACGACGAAACGCTGCCCAAGGACGCCCACAAGGTCGCCCATTTCTGCTCGATGTGCGGCCCCCACTTCTGCTCGATGAAGATCACTCAGGACGTGCGCGACTACGCCGCGGAAAAGGGTGTCGCCGACGAGGCTGCCGCGCTGGAGCAGGGCATGGCCGAGAAGGCCGCCGAGTTCCGCGAGCAGGGCGCGGAGATCTATCGGCCGGCGTGAGAGCAGATTTCTGGTGGTTGGTTGTCGGTTGTTCGCGAAGGCCGGCATCCGGGACCAACCGCCGAGCGCTTGTGGGTCCAGACTTGTCTGGACGCTGTTTGCTCCTGGCGCCTGTGGGTCCAGACTTGTCTGGACGCTGTTTGCTCCTGGCGCCTGTGGGTCCAGACTTGTCTGGACGCTGTTTGCTCCTGGCTCTTGTGGGTCCAGACTTGTCTGGACGCTGTTTGCTCTTGGCTCCTGTGGGTCCAGACTTGTCTGGACGCTGTTTGCTCCTGGCTCCTGTGGGTCCAGACTTGTCTGGACGCTGTTTGCTCCTGGCGCCTGTGGGTCCAGACTTGTCTGGACGCTGTTTGCTCCTG
>JAIMJQ010000068.1 GCA_020693165.1 Xanthomonas sp.
TCGCGATCATCCGCGACCGGTGTGAGAAATGCGGACTAAGCTGCCACGCCGCGCACCATCACCCGCTTGCCATAGAGGTGCTGCTCGTAGCCGTCGGCCGGAGGCGGCACCAGGGCGACGTCGGAAAAGCCGATATGACGCATGATCCAGAGCAGGCCCTCGGTGTCGGGCGCCAGGCAAATGCCGGTGATTGATGCCTCGTTGGCATGGGTTTCGTCGATCTCGTCGATGATGCCGAAGCTGCCCTTGAGTGGGCGCACGTAGCGGTAACTGCCCCAGTCGACGAAGCCGCGCATACCCGGAACCACCTGGGTTTCGACCAGGCACAAGCCGCCCTTGGCGGTCAGCGCGCGGGCGCGACGCAGTGCGCCAACCGGATTTTCCAGGTGGTAGATCAGCCCGAAGCAGAGCACCAGCGGATGCACGCCGAAGCGTTCCGGCGTGGTGTCGTGGACATCGCATTGGTTGAACTTGATGCGCTCGGACAAGCCCATCACATCGATCACCGCCCGCGCATCGGCGACATGCTCCTCGCGCGGCTCGATGCCGGTGACGCGCTCGACGCCGTGCTGCGTCAGCTGCCAGGAGAACCAGCCCTGGTGACTGGCGAGATCCACCGCGCTGGAAATTGGTGCGGCGCCAAAATGCTCGCGCAGCGCGCGCCCCATCATCTCGACGCGGGTGGTGTGCACCGCCTCCAGTTCGCCCTCGTAGTAACTCGGCGTCAGCGTGCCGTCCGGTAGCGGGAAGCGGTAGAACCAGGTTTTGGCGAGGAGGTCGGTCATGGGGAGGCTGGAAAAAGGGAAAAGGAAAATGGAAAAAGGCAGAGCTGTCAGGGCGGTTTGGATTGCGCGCGCCAGAAAACGTTCCCGCGTGTCGCACGCAGGGGGGCGCGTACCGCCGTCTACAACTGCTGCGGGAGCCACGTCACCAGCGCCGGAAACAGAACCAGCGCCAGCAACATCAGCAACTGGATGGCGATGAAGGGCAGCACGCCACGATAGATCGCCAGGGTCGGGAAGTCCTTCGGCGCGGCGCCGCGCAGGTAGAACAGGGCGAATCCAAACGGCGGGGTCAGGAACGAAGTCTGCAGGTTCATCGCCAGGACGACGCCCAGCCAGATCGGGTCGACACCGAGCGCCAGCAGCGGTGGCGCCACCAGCGGCACGACGATGAAGATGATCTCGATGAAGTCGATCAGGAAGCCGAGCAGAAATACCACCAGGTTGACGATGATCAGCGCGCCAAGCACACCGCCGGGCAGGCCGGTCAGCAATTCGTGGACCAGATCGTCGCCGCCGAAACCGCGGAATACCAGCGAAAACAGCGCGGCCGCGATCAGGATCGCGTAGACCATGCTGGTGATCAGTGCGGTGCGCCCGGCGGTCTCGCGCACGTTTTTCAGGGTCAGCTGGCCGCTGGGGATCGACAGCACCAGCGCGCCGACCGCGCCGATCGCAGCCGCTTCGGTTGGCGTTGCGATGCCACCGACGATCGAGCCAAGTACGGCAACGATCAGCAATGACGGCGGCAAAACCGCGCCGAGCAGGATGGTCAGTCCCGGCTTCTGGCGCATCGCCGCCGGCAGCGCCGGCGCGCGCTGCGGCTGCAGCCAGGCGACGCCGATCAGATAGGCGAGGTAGGCGCCGACCAGCACCAGTCCCGGCAGCATGGCGCCGGCAAACAGATCGCCGACCGATACCGTCTTTGGCGCGTAGATGCCCTGGCCCAGTTGTGCCTTCTGGTAGGCGTTGCCGAGCACATCGCCGAGCAGCACCAGGATCACCGACGGCGGGATGACCTGACCGAGTGTGCCGGCCGAGCAGATCGTCCCGGCAGCGATGCGCGGATCGTAGCCGGCGCGCAGCATGGTCGGCAGCGCGATCAGGCCCATGGTCACCACGGTCGCGCCGACGATGCCGGTACTTGCCGCCAGCACCGCACCGACCAGCATCACCGAGATCGCCAGGCCACCGCGCAGCGAGCCGAACAGGCCGGCCATCGCGGTCAGCAGGCGGTCGGCGATCTGCGAGCGTTCCAGCATCACGCCCATGAACACGAACAGCGGCACCGCCAGCAGGGTCTCGTTGCCCATGATCCCGAACACGCGGTTCGGGAAGGCATCGAGGAAACTGGCGTCGAAAGTGCCGGTGGCGACGCCGATGCCGGCGAAGATCAGCGACACGCCAGCGAGCGTGAATGCCACCGGCAGTCCCAGTGCCAATGCCAGCGCCAGCGCGAAAAACAGGCCGATCGACAGCCAGGCGGCGCCGGTCATGGCAGCGCACCGCCGCCCGCCGCTGCCGGTGCTTCAGCGCCCGCCAGACAGGCCACCTGGCGGGACGCTCTTGCCAGCGCCTGCAGCGCCAGCAGCACGGCCATCGCCGGGATCAAGGCCTTCTGCACCCACAGGGCCGGCAAGCCCCCGGATTCATTCGAGCTCTCGCCGATGCGCCAGCTCTGGGCGACATAGTGATCGCTGACCACGAACACGAAGATCGCGAACGGCAGCACCACCAGCAGCATGCCGGCGAGTTCCACCCATGCCCGCGTGCGCGGTGACCAGTTGCGCGACAGCACGTCGACGCGCACATGTTCGTCGCGTTGCAGCGCCCAGGCCATGCCGAGCAGAAACACCGCAGCATTCAGCGCCAGCACGCTCTCGCGCAACCAGGGTTGCGACCATTGCCAGCCGTAGCGCAGCGCGACCACCGCGAATTCGGCCAGTACCAGGCCGAGCACCAACACGCCAAGCAGCGCGCCGACCCAGCGCACCGGCGCTTCCAGTGCGTGGGCGAGTTTCAGCCAGCGGGTGGCGGTTGGCGGCATTGACCGGTTAGGTGATCGGGGTGGAGGCAGAGGATAGCGTGTGGTGCTGCGAGAGCGACGCTGCGTCAACTCGCCTTGATCCGGCTCGACCCCGCATCGATCAGCGCCGCGATCAGCGGCAGCCCGAGAGCCAGGCCAGCCGCCGCAAAACGTGTGGTCGTCATGCATGGGGCGGCCGGGGCGCTGCGGGTATCCCGGTTACTACGGGACGAGGACGGGGCGCGGGGTGCGGGGCGCGGGGCGCGGGGCGCGGGGCGCGGGAAGAGGCTCGCACGAAGCGGGCTTTGGTGGGTCCAGACTTGTCTGGACGCTCGTTGTCGACAAGGATCAGAAGCGTCCAGACAAGTCTGGAGCCACGAGAGCAAGAGCCGCCAGGCACCAGGCCCGCGGCAACGCTACTTCCGTGCCCGCTACCCGCGCCGATAAGGCGACTTGGCGCCATCCGGCTGGATGCCGAAGCGCTTGTAGGTCCACTGGTACTGCGACTGCGCGCTGCGCGCCAGGGACTCGACGGCAGCGTTCAGCGCCGCGGTGTCGTGAATCTCGCCCTGGTCGACAAGGCGCACCGCAAAGCCATCACCCCCCGGCAAACGCTCGGCCCATGCGAACAGCACCTTCGCGCCGGTGCGCTGCGCCAGCTTCGGGAACAACGACATCGTCAGCGCCGGGCGCCCGAAGAACGGCGCAAACTCGCCCTCGCCGACTTTGGGTTGCTGGTCAGGCAGGATGCCGACCATGCCGCCGTCCTTCAGGCGCTTCAGCAGCGTGCGCACGCCGGCCGCTTCGGCGCGCACTGGCTCGGCGCCGAAGCGACCACGGCAGCGGTTGATCAATGCCTCGACCCACGGCTGCCGCGGCGGTCGATAGAGGATCGCGACCGGCGCAGTGCGACTCAAGTACAGGTTCAGCGCCTCCCAGGCGCCGAGGTGTGGCGCGGCGATCAGCACGCCGTGGCCGGCAGCGATGGCATCGAGGAACAACTGCTCGCCTTCGACCACGCGGATGCCGGCGTTGACGGCATCCGCGGACCGCGTCCACAGCCACGCCAGTTCGGCAGCGGTGCGGCCGGTTTCGACCAGGGATTGCCGCAGCAGCGTGCGTCGTTGAGCTGCGGAAAGTTCGGGGAAACACAAATCAAGGTTGATGGCGGCGACACGCGTCTCGCGCAGTCCGGCGCGCAGCCACAGCCAGCCTGTCGCGGCGCCGAGCGCGTGCAGCACGCGCAGCGGCAGGCGGCCCAAAAGCCAGAGCAGCACGTAGATCAGGCGGGCGGGAAGTGGCACGCGTTCGAGCGATGGTTGATCATCCGCGGAGCATATCGCGGCTGCGCGCACCGCTCTTGTGGGTCCGGACTTGTCCGGACACTCCGCATCGGGCCTTGCGCTTGCGAACCCGGCATCGGAAGCGTCCAGAAAAGTGTGGGCCCACCGCAGGCGGCGACAGGTCTGACGCGACCGTCGCGCCGGTCCGCTTCGGCCACTCACCACCTACCATTTGCCACTTGCCACTCACCTCCCCATGATCTCCCTGATCCAGCGCGTCTCCTCCGCCCAGGTCGTCGTCGACTTTGAGACCGTCGGCGCCATCGATCGCGGCATCCTCGCGCTGGTCGCGGTCGAGCGTGGCGACGGCGCGGCGCAGGCCGATCGCCTGCTCGAACGCATCCTCGGCTACCGCATCTTCGAGGATGCCGATGGCAAGATGAACCGCTCGCTGACCGATATCGGCGGCGGCCTGCTGCTGGTGTCGCAGTTCACGTTGGCAGCCGACACCCAGAAGGGCACGCGCGCCAGTTTCACACCGGCCGCCAGCCCCGAGGATGGACTGCGCTGGTTCGACTATCTGGTCGAGCGCGCCCGGTCACGCCACGCGCCGGTTGCAACCGGCCGCTTTGGCGCCCACATGCAGGTGCATCTGGTCAACGACGGGCCGGTGACGTTCTGGCTTCAGGTGAAGCCGTAAGCAATAAGTGGTAAGTGGTAAGTGGTAAGTAGAAGCCGGTGTTGCCGCGGCCTGTACGTGTGCCGGCTGTTACTTGCCACTCACCACTTACCGCTTCACTAAAGCAAGCCCCGTTCCACCACCTGCGCTGAACGCTTGCAAGGATCTGGGAAACTTGCTAGGCGTCGCTGCTGTCTTTGGTTATACTGCTGGGTTCTTCTTACCAGCCATGTCTCCCGGACCCCGCGCGAATGGAAAATCCTGATCAGCTCGCTCCGCCCCAGGACCAGCAGTCCGAACTCAAATTGCTGATCGTCAAAGGCAAGGAACAGGGCTTTCTGACCTACGCTGAAGTCAACGACATCCTGCCGGACGACATCGTCGATCCCGAGCAGATCGAAGACATCATCAGCATGATCAACGACATGGGTATCGAGGTGCACGAAGTTGCGCCGGATACCGAGAACGTGATCGTGCCGGAGACGCCGGCACCGGCGCCGGAGGAAGACACCACCGAGGAGGCGGTTGCCGCATTGTCGGCGCTCGACGGCGACGTCGGCCGAACCACCGACCCGGTGCGCATGTACATGCGCGAGATGGGCACGGTCGAACTGCTGACGCGCGAGGGCGAGATCGCCATCGCCAAGCGTATCGAGGAAGGCCTGGTGCAGGTGCAGCAGGCGCTGGCCAGTTTCCCGTGGTCGGTGCAGATCCTGCTCGACGATTACGATGTGCATCTGGAGGGTGGCAAACGCCTGGCCGAAATCGTCATCGGTTTCGCCGACATCGAAGCCGCCAATCTCGATGAGATCGCCGAGGAAGTGCTCGACGAGGAAGTCGAAGTCAGCGACGAAGAAGTGGCGGCCACCGGCGAAGTGGTCGAGGACGAGGAAGCCACAACGCCCGATACCGGACCCGATCCGGAAGAGGTGGCGCGGCGCATGAATCTGCTGCGCGAGCTGTATTCGAAATTCCAGCAGGCGCATGTCAAGCACGGCCCGCATCACCAGGCCACGCTCGCGGTGCGCGAAGAGATGAGCGCCGAGTTCCTGAAGCTCAAGCTGCCGCCGGCGATCATCGACAGCTTCACCCGCAAGCTGCGCGAAGTCGTCGCCAGCATCCGCCAGCACGAACGCGCCATCCGCGATCTCTGCGTGCACCGCGCCAAGATGCCGCAGGCGCAGTTCGTGCGCAGCTTCATCGGCAACGAGACCAACCTCGGCTGGATCGATGACCAACTGCTGCAGAAGCAGAAGTGGACCAGCGGTCTCAAGGGCGTGCGCGATCAGGTGATCGTCGAGCAGGAACGGCGCGTGGCGCTGGAAGGCTCGCTGAACCTGTCGAGTGGCGAGATCAAGGAAATCAACCGGGCGGTCGCCATTGGTGAAGCCAAGGCGCGCAAGGCGAAGAAGGAGATGGTCGAGGCCAATCTGCGCCTGGTGATCTCGATCGCCAAGAAGTACACCAACCGCGGCCTGCAGTTCCTCGACCTGATCCAGGAAGGCAACATCGGACTGATGAAGGCGGTCGACAAGTTCGAGTACCGCCGCGGCTACAAGTTCTCGACCTATGCGACCTGGTGGATTCGCCAGGCGATCACGCGTTCGATCGCCGATCAGGCGCGCACCATCCGTATTCCCGTGCACATGATCGAGACCATCAACAAGCTCAACCGCATCAGCCGGCAGATGTTGCAGGAGATGGGTCGCGAGCCGACGCCGGAAGAGCTGGCGATCAAGATGGACATGCCGGAAGACAAGATCCGCAAGGTGCTGAAGATCGCCAAGGAGCCGATCTCGATGGAGACGCCGATCGGCGACGACGAGGATTCGCACCTCGGCGATTTCATCGAAGACATCAGCATCGTCTCGCCGATCGAGGAAGCCACCAACCTCGGCCTGTCGGAAACCGTCAAGGACGTGCTCTCCGGCCTGACGCCGCGCGAGGCCAAGGTGCTACGCATGCGTTTCGGCATCGACCTCAACACCGACCACACGCTGGAAGAAGTCGGCAAGCAGTTCGATGTCACCCGCGAACGCATTCGCCAGATCGAAGCCAAGGCGCTGCGCAAGCTGCGCCACCCGAGCCGCAGCGAACAACTGCGCAGCTTCCTCGATCTGGATTGATCCGCGCGCAAGCTGTGGGAGCGGCTTTGTGTTGCGAGCTTCGAGATGGAGTTCGCGGGACGAGCACAGCGTCCAGACAAGTCTGGACCCACAGGAGCCTGGTTCCTCACTAGCCAAAGCCGGCCCGGCCCTCGCAAGAGGACCGGGCTTTTGCTTTCTGAGGGAGCGGGTTCACCCCGCGAGCTTTTGTTCTTGAGCCACAACCACCGGAGTACTCGATGACCTTCGCCGAACTGATTGGCTCCATCGGCGTGGCCTTGCTGCTACTCGCCTACCTGCTCGATCTGACCAATTGCCTGCCGAACGGCACCCCGATCTCGCTCAGCATCAACTCGGTTGGCGCCGGGCTTGCCAGCACCTCGGCATACCTGATCCAGTTCTGGCCGTTCGTGATCCTCGAAGGCACGTGGGCGCTGGTGTCCGTGATCGGCCTGGTGCGCTGGGCGCGCGTGGCGCTACAACGTCGACGTTTGTAGGCGTAACGGATTGATCAGTTTCAGTCCCGCAAAGCGCTGAAAATCGGTATCCACGGTGGCCACGGTAGCGCGATAGGTCAATGCCAGCCCGGAGATCTGCGCGTCGGTGCAGAGATTTCCGGCCACACCGATCTCACGGATCGCGCGCAGACTGTGGGCAAAGCTCTCAGGCGTGGTCAGCAGCAAGCGCACGTTCGAAACTGCCAGCCAGCTTTCCACCAGCGCGACCGCCTGCGCCGGCGCAATCGGGCGCGGCACGATCCTCGCCTGGGTGACGATTCGGATGAAACCGATCAGTACCACTTCTGCAAGGCCGATCTCCTCATCGCCGTTGAACAGGGTCTCCAGCCAGATCGCAGCGGGACGGTGCATCGGCGCGTCGCTGTTGTAAGCGTAAATCAACAGGTTGGTGTCGACGATGATCATGCCGGAGGACTGCGCTCGCCAGCCAGAAAGCTCTCCGTAGCGAGTTGATCGGCCAGTCGATTGAAACCGGTCGGGTCGACCGTGGCGTCCCATCCCAGTGCCATAGGCTCCAGCTTGAAGACAGTAGCTGTCGGCGTCTGAGAGACACTGAGTCCGCGACGGAGTGCGTCGTTGACCACGACCTTGAACGGCTTTTGCGTGCGCGCCATCGCCAATTGCAGCAATTGTTCAACGTCAGGGTCGATCGTCAAGGTCGAGCGCATCATGATGCCTTGAATTTTAAAATGCCAATCATCATAGCATCGGATTGGCGCGGTACGGGCGGCGGGCGACAGTCGGGGTCGCAGCTGGTGGCGCGCTGATTCGTTGCATCGAACCTGGAGCGGGTTTATCCCGCGAATGCTGTCGCGGAGTTATCCGCTCCCGCGCGCCACCCCAACTTTGGGGTTGGTTGACGCCGCCCGACTCCGATAACGTTCCGCGTAGCTCCTGCCGGAACATCGCCCATGCGTTGCCTCATCGGAATCTGTCTATGGTTGCTCACCGGCGTGGCCCAGGCCGGCGACGACCCGAATGCGCCGCTGGCGACCAACCTCAACAGCGTCAACGATTTCAGCGACGAGTTTCCGTTCGTCAACCTGATGAAGGCCGCGCGCGACTGGATTCCGGGCAATGCCGCCGGCTGTTTCGACTGCCGCGAAGGTGGCGGCAATCCCGCCTGCAACGCGCCGAATGTCTGTCCGGTGACGCTGAACCGCGATGCCGACGGCTACATCGCCAGCCTGCAAACCGGCCAGGTGGTGCGCACGCTGATCCACGCGGGCACCACGCCCGGGCGCCTGGCGCCAGGGCAGTACACGCTGCGCTTCGACGGCGCGGGCACGCTCGAGTTCTTCGGCGCCAGCGTGGTCAGCCAGACGCCGGGGCAGGCCGTGATCAACATCGCCGACAGCAGCGGCAACAACATCGGTTTCAACTTGACCGCCACCACCGTCGGCAATCATGTGCGCAACATCCGCATCCTGCCGCCGGGTGGCGTGTGCGCCAACGATGCGCGGCGCGCCTGCGATGTAGGCAATCCCTGTTCCGGTGGCGCCGCTTGCCAGCTGTTCACCGATCCCGGCGTCGCCGAGGCGCAGCTGTTCCAGCCGCGTTTCCTCGCCAACATGGCGCCCTTCCGCCTGATCCGCTTCATGGACTGGATGGAGACCAACAGCTCGCCGGTCGAGAACCCAGCCGACTATCCGACTGTCACCAGCGCCTTCTGGCATCGTGTCCCGCCGCAGATCATGGCCGAGTTGGGCAACCGCACCGGTTCGGATATCTGGATCAACATCCCGCACCGCGCCAGCGATGCCTTCATCGATCAGTTCGCGACTGTGCTGCGCGACACCTTCCGCAGCGATCGCAAGATCTTCATCGAGTACAGCAACGAAAACTGGAACGGCATCTTTTCCCAAGGCCGCGAGATCGGCCAGCGCTTTTGCCCCGGCTTCGCCGATCTCGCCGCGAACTGCCTGCTCGACGGCGTACCCGGCAATGCCACGCCGTGCGAACTGGATCCCAACACCTTCTCGATTCCCGAGCCCGCCGGCGGCGCCTGCTTCCAGTCTTTGGTGCGCGCGTGGGGCGATCGCTCGGTGCAGATTTTCGACCGTTTCGACACCGTCTTCGGCGCTGCAGCACGGCAGCGCACCGTGCGCGTGATCGCCGCGCAGGCGGCCAATCCGGACCTCGGCCGCCAGATCATGGTGCGCAATGTCACCGGCCAGGCCTTCTCCGTGGCAAGCCGCACCGATGCCTATGCCAGCGCGCCGTACTTCGGCACCGAATATTGCCAGCCCTTCGAAGGCATCAACCCGGACACGCATCCGGCGGTGTTCGCCAGCACCACCGCCTTTCTCGACCACGTGGAAACCGCCGCGCTGACGCGGGCGCGCGGCTTCATGACCGGCAGTCGCGGCATGCTGACCAGCAACTTCCCGGGCCTCGGGATCCGCCACATCGCCTACGAGGGCGGCCAGCACCTGGTCGGCGTCGGTGGCTTCACCTTCGACGCCACCTGCAACGCGCGCTTCGACGACGCCAACCTGAGCCCGCGCATGAACACGATCTATCGCACCTACCTCGCCGACTGGAAGGCGAATGGCGACGAGTTCACGCACTTCATCAATGTCGGCCGCTGGAGCGAGTTCGGCCGCTGGGGCGCGCTCGAGTTCCAGGACCAGAATCCGGCCAGCTCGGTCAAGTTTCAGGCGATGCTGGATCACTCGGCGGCCAATCCCTGCCACTGGCCGAACTGCGGTCAGGCCGGCAACCCGCCGGTCAATCCGACGCTGACCTACACACCGGCCGCCGGTTCAGCGGCGACGCCGGGCAGCGGCCCGGGTTTTCCGGATGGGCCGGCCGGCAGCGCGGCTGCCAGCATCGCCATCAACGCCAGTGGCGCCAGCGGCGGCGGTGCCACGACGCTGTCCGGCTGCGCGATCAGCGGCAGCGGTGCCGCGAGCTTCGCAGCTCCGACGCTGTTGCCGGTCGGCGGCGTGTTCAACGCCGCCACCAGCAGCGGCAGCATCCAGCTGCAATGCACGCGCGGCGCCAGCATTGCCACTGCCACGCTGACCTGCCAGGAAACGCCGGCCGGCGGCAGCGCCACTGCACGCGTCTGGAGCCTCAGCTGTCCAGCCGCTCAAGTGGCAGAGCCGATCATCTTCCAGAGCCGTTTCGAGGCCGGCGAAGGCGCCGTTTGCGCACCAGCGCAACTGCTGGCCGACCCCTCGCTGGAAGCCACCGCCGCCAACGGTCAGAGCAATCCGTCGTGGGGCTCCACCTCGAGCAACTTCAGCAGCGTGTTCTGCAGTGCCAGCCTGTGCCCCAACGATGGCAGCAATCCAGCGCCGCGCACCGGCAGTTTCTTCGCTTGGTTCGGTGGTTTCGACGGTGTCGAGACCAGTACGCTGACGCAGACCGTCACCATCCCGACAGGCAGTCCACGTTTCCTCAACCTGCACCTGCGCCACGCGCGCAGCACGGCGCCGCTCACCGCCGAACTGCGCGTGCGCGTCGACGGCCAACTGCGCCGTACCTTCAGCGAGAGCGCCAGCACCGAGGCCGCGTACATCGCCCGCAGCATCGACCTGTCCAGCCTCGCCGACGGCCAGTCGCACGCCATCACGCTGGAATACGCCAATCCGTCGGGCAGCGGCGTGTCGAACTTCTTTGTCGATGATTTGACGCTGGGCTGCAGCGCCGACGGCAACTGAGGACATCGGGCGGCCACTGGGCGATGTTTGCAGGGGTGGCGGTCGCCCCTGTCGGAGCGCTTGTTCGCGCATCGAACTGGATTATGTCCACTTCACCGTTCACCCTGAGCAAAGCGTCCCAGAGCTTCACCGGGACGCGTCGTCGAAGGGCGGGCGGTGCGCGAGCAATGGCGCCCTTCGACCGCGCGTCCTGATAAAGCGCCGGACGCTTTGCTCAGGGTGAACGGATCAAAGAAACTATTAGCATGTAAAATCAATTGCTTACTGTGTTTTAGTGAGGGCGAGTCAACTGCGTCACGACCGTCATGCCCCAGCCCCTTTTGGTGGCAACGCGCACGTCGCCCCGAAGTTGTACCCCAGTTTTGGGGTAGCCCCGCCACGCGGTCTTGCGGCACGCTTGCGGCAATCCTCGCCGGAGTCTGCCCATGTCGTTGCGTGCCCTGATTTTTGCCCTGAGCGCCGTGGCGCTGTCAGCGCCCGGAGTGGTTCGCGCCGCCACGTTCACGGTGGACACCACCAGCGATAGCGTCGCCCTGACAGCGTGCACCGCCGCGCCCGACGACTGCTCCCTGCGCGGAGCGATCACGCGGGCGAATGCCGACGCCGTGACCGATACCATCGCCTTCAATATTCCGGTGCCCGGCCCCGGCTGCAACGCCGACACCGGCGTGTGTCGGATCGTGGCAGTCACCGATTTGGTGGTTGGATGTCCGGCCACGATTGATGGTTACACCCAGCCCGGCGCAGCGGTCAATACGATTCCCTCAGGTCAGGGCGGCCTCAACAGCGTCATCAAGATCGAAATCACCGCCGGCCCCAACGTTTCTCAGGGCCCTTTTCGCATAGGCGATACCGCGACCTGTGCGTCGGCGGCGACGCGGTTGCGTGGTCTTGCGATCGGCGGTGGCAACATCGGGGTCTGGTTCCGGTTTCGCGCGGACGGTTCGATCGTCGAGGGCAGCTATATCGGCACCGATGCCACTGGCAACGTCGCGATACCCACCAATGTCGGGCTCTACATTGACCCCTTCCGGTTCAACATCCTGATTGGCGGCACCGCGCCGGCCGCCCGCAATCTGATCAGCGGCAATAACTTCAACGGCATCCAAACCCGGGCTGAGACAACGATCCAGGGCAATCTGATCGGCACCAGGCGTGATGGTCTCAGCGCGCTGCCCAACGGGTTCAACATCGATGGCGCTGGGGTGCTCGCACAACTTGATGCCAATGCTCCCGGCCTGAATCCGCTGATCGGTGGCACGACCCCCGGTGCCGGCAACCTGATTTCCGGCAATGTGGGCGGAGGCATCCGTTTCGGCACCGCCGGTGTGGGTGCACGCACGGATGCTTCTGGCCGCGTCTTGGGCAACTGGATCGGCGTCGCGGCTGACGGCGTGTCGCCGCTCGGCAATGGCGGCGTTGGTATTGGCTTTGGATCAAGGGTGTTTCCAGTTGCCGCAGCGCCATTGCTGATCGGCAATGGAACGGCTGCCGGCGAAAACCTGATCGCTCACAACCAGTTGGTGGCAGGTGTCGGTCCCGGGCACGGCATCGGTTCGACGTGGGGCAACATCGAAATCGGCCGCAATCGTTTTGTCGGCAACGTGGGTCTGGCCATCAATGGGACGGCCGCCGCCGGGCGCGATGCCAACGATCCCGGCGACGGCGACGTGCTCTCGCCCTCTACGCTGCAGAACTTCCCGGAGATCAGCGCGGTGACGCGCGTCGCTGACGATTTGCAGATCAGTTATCGGGTGGATTCGACTCCGGCGAACAGCCTTTATCCGCTGCGCATCGACTTCTATCGCGCGGCCGGCGACGAGGGTGTCGAGTTCCTCGGCAGCGACACCTACATCACGCCCGAGGCACAGATGGTCAAGGCGATCAGCTTGCCGATCCCGGCGGGCGCGAGCTTCGCCAGCGACGATGTACTGATCGCGACGGCGACCGACGCCAACGATCAGCACAGCGAGTTTACCTATCAGGTGATCAGCAGCCTGAGCATCGTCGACGACGCGCCCGATCCCACCCCGGCGGGCCTGCCGTACAACGTGACGGTGCGCGCCGAGGCCGCGGCCAGCTCGCCGTTTGCGCCGAACGGGCCGGTGCGCGTCAGCGACGGTCGCGGCGCGACCTGCGTCGCGCAACTGGCGCCCACCGCCACGCCGCTCCGCGCCGAGGCCAGTTGCGAACTGGTCAGCACCGGCGCGCCGGGCACGGTCACGCTGACCGCCAGCCTGAGTGCCCTGGAAAGTGCGTTCGCGCAAGCCAATGGCGCCAATGTGGCGAATGCGACGGCCAGCCACACAGTCACGGCTGGCATCGAGAGCCTGGAACTGGTATCCGGCGACAACCAGTCCGTGCCGCTCGGCGAGGCATTCCCAAGCGCGCTGGTGGTGCGCACGCTGGCCGCCGGTGGCGTGCCTGTGGCTGGCGTGCCGGTGCAATTCAGCGGACCAGCCAACGGCGCCGGCGCCAGCTTCGCGCCGGCCACGCCGGTGTCTGCTGCCGACGGCCTTGCCAGCACCATTGCCACGGCGATCCGCGCCGGCGGCAGCTACACAGTCACCGCGCGTGTCGGCGCGGTGACGCAGACCTTCAACCTGAGCAACGAACCCGGCCTCGACACTGCGCTGGCCATCGTCTCCAATCTGCCCAACCCATCGGTGCCCGGACAGGCGGTCACGGTGACCACCGCGGTCAATCCCGAAGCGGGTGGCACAGGGCCCAGCGGCAACATTGCAGTGACCGCCAATACCGGTGAGGCCTGCTCGATCGCGCTGCCGGCGACCAGTTGCGAGTTGACCTTCACCACGCTCGGCGAGCGCGCGATCCAGGCTTTCTATCCGGGCGATCCCAGCTACACGAGCAGCAAGGCCGTGTTCGCCACGCAGACCGTGCAGCCACCGCCTACCCTGCGCATCGACGCTGTGTCGCTCAACGAGGGCAACAGCGGCAACAGCGATTTCGTGTTCACCGTGACGCTCGACAATCCACTCGGCGGCGCGGTCAGCGTCGACTACGCAACGGCCGACGACACTGCCGTCGCGCCCGGCGACTATGCGGCGGCCAGCGGCACGCTGAACTTCGCCGGCAGCACAACCACGCAAACGATCACGGTGCAGGTGGCCGGCGACACCGCGGTCGAACCGGACGAACGCTTCTTCGTCAACCTGAGCAACGCCAGCGGTGCGGCGATTGCCGACGCGCAAGGCAGCGGCACGATCCTCGACGATGACCAGCCGCCGCCGCCCGCCGCCTCGATTGCCGACGTCATCGTGCAGGAGCCGGTTCTGCGCGGCATCACCCAGACGCGCGCACGTTTCACCGTCCGCCTCGACCGTCCAGCGCCGGCTCCGGTCTCGCTGCGCGTGCGCACTTTGAGCGGCACGGCGATCCAGAGCCAGGACTTCGACGGCAATGACTTCATCCTGCGCTTCACGGCCGGCCAGCGCGAGAAACCCGTTGACGTGTTCATCCGCGAAGACGACATCAATGAACCCACCGAGACCTTCAGCGTCGAACTGTCGGCGCCGCAAGGTTTGACCATCGCCGATGCCACCGCCGAGGGCAGCATCCTCGACGACGGCCCGGACGCCTCGCTCATCGTCAATTCCGCGGCCGATCCGGGCGACGGCAGTTGCACGCCGGGCAACTGCACGCTGCGCGAGGCGATCGTGCGTGGCAGCGCGCTGCAATCGGTGCGTATCGGGTTTGCGATTCCCGGCAATGGGCCGCACACGATCACGCTGGCCACGCCGCTGCCGAATCCGGGCGGCGCCATCCACACCATCGACGGCTACACCCAACCGGGCAGCCGCCCGAACAGCGTGTCGATCGGTCAGGACCGCGCGCTCGACGCCGACCACCGCATCATCGTCGATGCCAGTGCCCTCGGCAGCAGCGTGCTCAACCTGAGTCATGGTGGCAGCGTGCGCGGGCTGAAACTGGTGCAGATGGGCATCAGTCTCACCAATGCGTTCACCGGGCGTCCGACACGGATTGCCGGCAACGATATCGGGCTCGGCGTCTCTGTCCGCCCGGACGGACGCTCGGCCGATGCCCTCGTCGACGTGCTCATCGGTGGCGATGGCGGCGACCGCAATCGCCTGGGCGTGATCGAGTACAGCAGCAACAACAACGCCCTGCGACCGGGAACCCGTATGCGTTTCGAAGGCAACGTGATCGATCGCAAGATCCTGATGCACGACGATAGTCTTGTAACCCTCGATTGCCACGTGAATCTGGTCGGCAACACGGCGCCCGGTGTAACGCTCAACCCCAGCGGCAGCGTGTTCGATGGGATCAACCCGGGACTGCGACTGGACAGCAACGGCAACACCTGGACCGGCGATCCAGCGATCAACGTGCTGCCCAGCAACTTCCGCGAGTTCCGTGACATCCGCTTCGTCGGCGATCACTTCGCGTCGGGCGCGCAGGCAGCCGTGATCCAGCCCCACTCGGAACCCAACAACAGTCACCAAGTGCTGGTGGTGCCCGCTTCGATGGGCGTCGACCCGGATGTGATCGATCTCGGCGCGGATGGACCCACGGCCAACGACCCTGGCGACGACGACGACGGCCCAAATGATCTGCTGAACTATCCAGAACTGCTGTCGGTGGAATACAACGACCGCGGCGACCGCTTGCGCATCCGCTTCCGGCTGGAACCGGAAAGTACCCAGGCGGGCATGGTGGCGCATTTCTACGCGCGCGATGAGGACCGGCTGGAGTGGCTCGGCGCCCGCGCCTATGCCGGCGGCATCGATGAGTTCGACCTGACACTGCCGCGCCGGCTGCCGCTGGACACTGAAATCCACGCCTTGACCGAGTTCGAACGGAGCGGCATCAGCTCCGAGCGCGCGGCGACGCCATTGCCGTTGGCCGGCAACCAGTTGCTGGCGCAAGCCCGGCCGACGCGCGAGAACTTCGCGTTCCTGCGCCTTGCGATCCGCTCCGAGCGGCCGCTGGCCGTGGCGCGCACGCTGCGCTTCCGCAGCATCGACGGCGACGCGCGCGCGGCGAGCGACTACACCGCGGTGGACGGCAGCGTGCAGGCGCCGGCCGGCGAGTTCGAGGTGTTCGTCGATGTGCCTCTGATCAATGACTCGCTGGTCGAACGCGATGAGAGCTTCCAGCTCGAAGTCTGGAGCGACGAGGATTTCGGCCTCGGTTCGGCGCTGGTGACCGCGACCATCGTCGACAACGACGTCTCGGCCACGGAACAACGGCAGTTCGATGTCCTCGACCTCGATGCGCTGGATGGCCGTCGCGGCTTCCGCATCGAGCACCGACGCGCCGACGAGGCGGTGCTGATCGACCTTGGCGATTTCATCGGCGGACCCGGCAACGATCTGGCACTGGCGATCAGTGAGGTTGGCGGGCGCGGTCGCAACGGCGGCCTGGCGAAGAGTGCGAGCTCAGTGCAACTTCTGCCGGATCTGGCGTCGCCATTTGCCGCGATGCTGCAACTCGGGCGCGGCACCCAACAATTCCCGCAATTGCAAGATTTCAGCACCGAAGGTGCCGCGCTTTTGGCGCTGCCGATGGGCGCGGTGCGCGGCGCCGGCAGCCGGCCAACGCTGGGCCTGCGCAGCAACAGCGGCGCGTACTTCATCCATGGCCGCAGCACGCCGTTGCCGGCGAACAGTTCAATCCAGTCGCAGGCGAGCGGGGCCGATGGGCAGACGCTGACGCTGCCGAATCCCGCGGAGCGCGTAGTGGCCATCGGCGATGTCAATGGCGACGGTCGCGACGATTTCGCGATTTCCGCGCCACCGCGCGCGCATGTGCTGCTCGGACGCAACGATGGCGCGCCGCTGACAGTGAGCTTCACGATCTCCGCGGCCTCAGGACCGGAAGGGCTTGAGATTCTGCAGGTCGCCGGCGCGGGCGATCTGGGCAGCGGCGGCGAGGACGACATGGTGGTCCGCGGACGCAATGCGGCCGGTCATCAGTTGTGGCTGATTCCGGGCCGGCCGACTTTCGGAAGCGTTCGCGTGCCGGACTTCGGCCAGGTGCAGATTGTCGATCCCTTCGGCAATGGCGCCGCGGACCTTGCCGGCACGATGGAGTTCGCAGCCGGTCCCCTCAATTTCAACACCGGCGAGATTTCAAACCAGAATGCTCTGGTGCTGGCCGCGCCCGAAACCGACGGCGGGCTCACGCTAGTGTTCGCGTCCTCGACGCTAACCGACGCGGTTCGTCCCGAAAATCGCACGCGCATTCTCCCAGCCTTCCCCGGCGACCGAACCGGACAAGGTCTGGCCGTACTCCGGGACTTCGACGGCGACCGCCGCTCCGATCTGGCGATCGGCGTCCCAGGCGCGGACGTGCAGCGCACCGGCACCGGCCGCATCGCGATCCTGCATGCGCGGTTGGCGCCGGGCCAAACAGGCAGCCTCGGCGACTCGGGCCCGGGGATCCAGTGGCTGCATGGTCAGCAGGAACAGCGTGCCGGCTGGCGTCTGGCGGCGCTGGGCGACGTGGATGGCGACGGTCTCGGCGACCTTGGCGTTACCGCTCCAACGGTCGGGCGCAGCTACGTGGTGTTCAGCAGTGATGTGATGTTTCGTACCGGCGGCGAGGAACGCCGACCCACGCCACCGACCGTGCAGGTGTATTCCTCCGCCGAGGGCCCGGGCGAGATCTCGATTCGTCGCAGTGCCGGCGTCTACAACGAAGTGGAGCTGCTGCCGGCTGGCGACATCGACGGCGACGGCTTCGGCGACATCTTGATCGGCCAACCGAGCGTCGTACCGTTGGATGCCAAGGCCGCGCGCCGCGGCGGACGTGCGGCGAGTGTGGCTGGCGACGGCGCGATCGCGCTGCTGCTGTCCTCCGGGCCCTCCTTCAGTCAGCCGTTCAGCCTCGACAATCTGCCGCTCGGCGCCGTCCGTATCCGCCGCGCCGAGGATCCGGACGTTCCGCTTGCCGCGCAGTACGCCGCTGGCGGCGACTACAACGGCGACGGTCTGGCCGATCTGGCTTTCCTCGCAACCTCGCTGGACCGCTACGCGATTGTCTATGGCCGTGGCGGTGGTGACTTCGCGCGGGCTTTCCTCGATCCCTTCCGCGACGGTGAGGTCGGGAATGTGGGCGGCACGCTGCTGAAACTGGCCAATCTCGGCGATGTCGACGGCGACGGCTTCGGTGACTTGGGCGTGGTCAACGCCGGGGAGGGCTCGCAGCCGGCTTACCTGGAGATCCACTTCGGCTCGACCAACGGACTGGGAGGGGTGCGCACGATTTCGGGCGTGCAGTCGATCGGCAGCTCGCCGAGCATCGGGCGCGTGCGCACCGACGGCAGCGGGGCCGACAGCTTCGTCATCGGCGATGGCACCAGCAGCGCTCGCATTGTCTTCGGCGGCCCGCACTTGCGCGCGAACCCGGTGATCCTGACTGGGCAAACCATGCGCGTGTCCGGGCGCCACCTGTCCGACGGGGCCACGGTCCGCGTTGCCGGCCTCGGCGACATCGATGGCGACGGCCTACCCGATTTCGGTATCGCCCATTCCCCGCCGTCCCGCGATGGCAGCCCGGTCGGGCATATCGAGATCCTGCGCGGTCGCGCCAGTTTTCCGGCCATCGTCGACCTCAGCAACCCGGCGACCGGCGTGATCCAGGGGCGGGTGGTATTGCGTGGCAGCGGCGTGCACGCGATCACCGGCCTCGACAGTCTGTCCGACCGCAACAACGATGACCGCCGCGAGCTCTTGATCAGCCTCGGCGAGGCCGAAGGCCACGCGGCCGGCTCCGGCAAAGTCCATATCGTGCACGGATTCGCGTTTGGCGGCACTGGCACGACCATTGTCGACATCGACGACGTGGTGCCCAATGACATCGGGCTGACCATCCGCAACGCCGTGTTCGGGCCCGACGCGCTGACGCAGGCGCGCAGTCTCGGCGACACCGATGGCGACGGGTTCGACGACATCGGCTTTGGCGCGCAGGCAGACGACCTGCGCGGCCTGGTCGCGCGCAAGGGCCGCTTGCTGATCCTGCGTGGCAACGCGTTGCCGCCGCCATGAGCGCAGCGGCGCTGCCCGCGACTGGCGTTACCAGCCTCGCCGCGGGCAGCATTCACGCCGGAGTCCCCATGGAGCTGGAGATGCGCGAGCGCGCGCGAGCTTGCACGCTGCTGATCGTCGAGGACGAAGCGCGCACCCGTGCGCGACTCGCCGCGGTGATTGCCGCGCAGCCGCAATACGTTCTGCTGGGTGCGGTCGCGACGCTGGCCGAAGCGCGTGACGCGCTGACGGGCGGCGCGCCGCAGGTGCTGCTGCTCGATCTTGGCCTTCCGGATGGCAGCGGAATCGAACTGATCGCCGAGACCCGGCGCCTGGCGTCGCCACCGGAAGTTCTGGTGATCTCGGTGATGGGCGATGAATCGAGCGTGCTGAATGCGATCCAGGCGGGTGCCGGCGGCTATCTGTTGAAGGATTCGGATGACGCCGCGATTGTCGCTGCCATTGAGCAGTTGCTGCAGGGCGGCGCGCCGCTGAGTCCGAGCATTGCCGTGCACCTGATGCGGCGGTTGCAGACGCCGCTGGCCGCGGGGCCGGGGCGCGCTGCCGTGGAACTCAGCGTGCGCGAGCTGGAGTTGCTGCGGCTGATCGCCAAGGGGCTGACCTATGAGGAAGTCGCGCAGCTGACCGGTCTGCGCTACAACACCATCGCTTCGTATGCCAAGGAGTTGTATCGCAAGCTGCAGGTGCACAGTCGCAGTGAAGCGGTGTTCGAGGCAATGCAACTGGGATTGGTGGCGGGGCCTGGTGTGGGATGAGCGGCAATGGGGCTGGGGGCGCGGGGAAGCAGCCTGAGGGCTCGGCGAGTCCTGCTTTTGTGGGTCCAGACTTGTCTGGACGCTCTTCCAGCACCCAGAGCGTCCAGACAAGTCTGGACCCAGTGCGCCCGCAAGCGCACTCACACAG
>JAIMJQ010000069.1 GCA_020693165.1 Xanthomonas sp.
GTCAAGGCAACCGTCGCTGGATTGCTTCGTCGCTGCGCTCCTCTCCATGACGAGGTTCATGGTTCGTGTGCGGCTTCGAACCGAAGCGGGTTGCTCGCAATGGAACCACCATTCCTCGTCGTCGCGTCTTGCGCCAGGCGCAAAGGTCCGGCCCGGCGGCGCAACTGCCGGGCGTTCGAGCCGGCGCGCAGAATTCGCAGCGCAAGCTCGCCGGCTCTCACCCTTCGCGATCATCCGCGACCGGTGTAGGAAACGCAGGCGTGCGGATACGGCGAGCGGCTCAGGGCGCTGAGAAATGCGCAGACGCGACGACGCCGGCATTGCCGGCTATCGTGCCCACTTTCGCTGGGCGGCGCGGCGGTCAATGTCAGCTTTCGATGCAACCGACCCGATCCGCGTGCGCGCCAGTCTGGTGTCCGTGCCACGCGCCGACATCGCCGTTCTCGCAGTACTTTGGCTCGCTTACCTGTGGCCCTTCGCCGAGGCGTTGCCGTTCATCGACGGCGTGCGCGATCTGCAGATTGCGCTCGACATTGCCCGCGGCGAGGCCTTTCCGCTGGTTGGGCCGGTGTTCGGCAACCGCTTCCACCTCGGGCCGGTGTTCCACTATCTGCTGGCGCTGCCGCTGCTGTTCGGCCTGCCGTTGAGCACGCTACCGATCTTCCTCGGCGCTCTGGCCGGCGCCAAGTTCGCACTGGCTTACGGTTTCGGGCGCGAGTGGATCGATCGTCGCTATGGCCTGTTGTTCGCCGCCGCGCTTGCACTTCCGGGCTGGTCCGGACTCGATTTCCTGAACACCACCACGCCGATGCTGGTGCCGGTGTTGCTGCTGGCGAGCTGTTGGTGTGCCCTGCGTTTCGTGCGCGCCGGCCGGGGTTCGGCGCTGCTCGGATGCGCCTTGTCGGCCAGCCTGGCGCTGCATGCCCATCCTGCGGCAGCGGCGGTCGCGGTGGTGCCGGTCTTCTTGTGTCTGCAGCAGCTTGTGCGCGAACGGCGCTGGGGTTTGGCCGCCGCCGCTGTCGGCGTGGCGCTGTTGCCGCTGCTGCCGGCGCTGCTCGCGGTCGTTCAATCCGGCAGCGGCGCCGTGCTTTCGCAAGCACCCACGGTAACTGTGCCCGGCAGTGGGCACAGCCTTGGCGGCTGGATCGATGCCGTGCGCGGCTTCGCGCTGGGCGGTCCTTTGACTACCCTGCGCACCCTTGGCAGCGCCGACTGCGGCGCCGCGCTGGCGTGGATCACGCTGACAGCGTCGCTGTCCGGTCTGGCGATGCTGGCCGCTCGCGCAACCCACGACCGACGTGCACGCGGACTGGGAGTGCTGTTGCTCGGCGTCGGGATCGTGGTGTTCGCTGCGCGCAGCAACACGCCCTGGTATTTCGTTCAGGCGCTGACACTGGCGCATGCCGCCGCGCTCGCCTATGGCTGGCACTACTGGCAGGTCGGCGCGCGCGCCTGGGTCAGCGTTGCGATTGCTCTGGCATGGGCGCAGGCGGCGCTGGTGCAGACGCACCTGGCGCGTGGCGAAGGCAATTTCGCCAGCATCGAGCTGATGGACGTGCGTCGCGCCAACGGTGAGCGTGGGCCGGACCTGCCACCCTGGATCAGTATCCGCCATTGGCAGGCGCTGGCGGACCTGCTGTGCGCCGATCCGACGCGCATGCTGGCGCTGCATGCCGCCCTGGCGCGCGCGGTGGACGACCAGGGCGGCCTGGCGGCGCGCGCGCACTGCAACGTGGGGCATGTGCGTCTGGGCGGCGCCGGGGCGCGCCATCTCGTCGGACTGCCGCGCGCCGTGTGGTCGCAATTGCAATGGTCGCCCGAGTTCAAGGTCGGCAGCATCGGTGTGTTCACGCCGACCACGGTGGTCACTTCCGCCAGCCATGCGATCGCCGATCCGCAGCGCTATCCGCTGCGTGCCGCTTTGGCTGGCGAGGAAGTCGCCGAGGCACTTGCATTCGAGACCTCGGGCGACGCGCTGCTGGTGGTCAGCCAGTTGTCGCCGGCACTTGCGCACTGGCGAGTTGACGCCGTTCGCGCCGATGGCGTGGCGATCCAGCCGCTCTACGTTGATTCGTCGCTACACGCTTACCGCGTGGTTGGCGCCGACAACATCCACTGGCGCTTGCGCGTCAGCGCAAGTTCTCCGGGGTGGGTCGACATCGTGACCATTGCCCCGCAGCATTCGCCGCCATGAGCGAGCCGACACTGTCCATTGTTTTGCCCTGCTTCAACGAGGCTGGCGGATTGCTGCGCGCGCTCGACGAGATCGCAGCAGGATTGCGGCAGTTGTCCCTGCCGGCCGAGATTGTCGCGGTCGACGACGGTTCCAGCGACGACACCTGGGCGCTGTTGCTGTCGAAGCAATTGCCGGGCGTCGATCTGCACGCGCTGCGGCTGTCGCGCAACTTCGGCAAGGAGGCGGCGATCCTGGCCGGACTCGGACACGCCCGCGGTCGCGCCGTGGTGGTCATGGATGCGGATCTCGAGCATCCGCCCGCGCTGATCGGCGAGATGGTCGCGGCATGGCGCGCCGGGGCGCCGATCGTCAATGCCTGCAAGCGTGAGCGCCAGCACGCCGCGCCCGCGCGCACGCTGGCGGCGCGCGCTTTCTATGCGCTGTTTCAACGCGCCACCGGCATGGACCTGGAACGCGACAGCGACTTCAAGCTGCTCGATCGCACGGTGGTCGATGCCTTGCTGCGATTCCCGGAGCGGGTGCGCTTCTTTCGTGGGCTGGCGCGCTCGATCGGTTTCCGTCAGATCGACCTGGAATTCACGCCAGCGCCGGGCACCCGCGCGCAGTCGACCTTCAGCACGCGCCAATTGGCGCGCTTCGCCATCCGCGCGGTCGTTTCGTTCAGTGCGCGACCGTTGCGCTGGCTGGCCTATCTGGGTGTCGTGGTTGCGGCAGCGGCAACGCTGCTCGCCGCGCAGACCCTTTACCTCAAGCTGACCGGTCGCGCCGCGGAAGGGTTCCCGACGGTGATCCTGCTGATCCTCGGCGGCACCTCGCTGCAATTGCTCGGCCTTGGCATCGTCGGCGAATACCTGTCGGCGATCTACGAGGAAACCAAGCAGCGACCGCATTATCTGGTCGACCGTGTGCATCGGGCGGACGCGCTGACCGAATCGCGCTGAGGCAGGTCAGACCGGGCGCTTCTTGCGCGGCAGATGGCCGACCAGGAAATCCATCTGGTCGGCAAGGATGTGGCGGTTGGACAGGATCAGGTGCTCGACCCAGCTCGGGCGAAACGGGACTGCCAGCAATGGCATCTCCGCCTGCTGCGGGGTGCGGCTACCCTTGCGCACATTGCATGGCAGACACGCGGAGACCACGTTCTCCCAGACGTCGAGTCCGCCGCGCGACAGCGGCAATACATGATCGCGGGTCAGCTCCGAGCGGGTGAACTGCAGGCCGCAATACATGCACAAATGGCGATCGCGCGCGAACAGCGCCTGATTGTTGAGCGCCGGTGCGGGATCGACCAGCGGCGGCCGCGCGCGCGAGCGGCTGGCGACGATCGGGTGCAGATGGATCAGGCTCTGGGTGCCGGAAAGGCGATTGTAGCCGCCATGTACCGTCAGGCACGGCTGGCCGAGTGTCCATGACACCGCGTCGCGCACGTACAGACATACCGCCGACTGCCAACTGATCCAGTCGAGAATGCGACCAGAACTGTCCAGCGACAACACGCGGGTGGTATGCAAATTGGCGACCATGGCGCGCGAGTGTAGCGGAATTGCGCGTCGGCAAGGTGACGCGAGAGAGCGGTCAAACGGGAAACGTAAAACGTCAATCAGAGCGCGGGCCAATTGACGTTTTACGTTTCCCGTTTGACCGCGGCGCCGGGCTCCCGCTGTCCGCATACGCGGCCAGCAGGCGCACGGTGCCGCTCAGAAGCCTCGGTCGCCGCTGACGATACCGCCGAGGCCACCGAGGATCGAACCCTCGTCCTTGCTGCCGCCTTTCTGGTAGGCCGCCGCATACATGCGTCCAGCCAGGCGCGAGAACGGCAGGCTCTGCATCCACACGTGCCCCGGGCCGGTCAGTCGTGCAAAGAACAGACCTTCGCCGCCGAACAGCACGCTCTTGATGCCGCCGACCTGCTCGACGTCGAAGTGCACGCTGCGGGTCAGCGCCACCACGCAACCGGTATCAACCTGGAGGGTCTCGCCGGCCTTCAGTTCGCGTTCGACGACAGTGCCGCCGGCGTGAATGAACACCAGACCATCGCCTTCCAGTTTCTGCATGATGAAGCCCTCGCCGCCGAACAATCCGGTCAGGATCTTCTTCTGGAAGTAGATGCCGATCTGGACGCCCTTGGCGGCGGCCAGGAAGGCGTCCTTCTGGCAGATCATGGTGCCGCCGAAGTTCTTCAGCGTCATCGGAATGATGGTGCCGGGGTAGGGTGCGGCGAACGCGGCCCTGGCTTTGCCGGTCGCGGCGCCGTTGCTGAACACCGTGGTGAACAGGCTCTCGCCGGTGATCAGTCGCTTGCCGGCGCCTACCAGTTTGTCGAGGAAGCCGCCGCCAGTGGCCTGCTGGCTGCCGTCGCCGAACACGGTCTCCATCTTGATCGAGGCCTCCTTGTACATCAGGGTGCCGGCTTCGGCGACGCAGCTCTCGCCGGGATCGAGTTCGATCTCGACGAACTGCATGTCCTCGCCGTAGATCACGTAGTCGATCTCGTCGGCGCGCTGGGCCGTCGGCACCGGCGGCGTCATCATGATCCGGGTGTCGGATTGCTTGAGGTCGGCCACGTGGGCGATCGGAACCCATTCGGCAAAGCCGGCGCGCCAGCAGAATCCATCGGCATTGAGTTTGGCTTGGGCCACTGCCGCCGCATGCTCGAGCGGGCCGGTCTGATTGCCGTTGTAGCTGAAATACCACTGCTGCATGAGGGCGGCTCCTTGAAACGGGTTGTTGGTTGTTGGCGACCTGATGTTGGCAGCGAAAAAGGCGGCTGTTGCTGCCAACAACCGGCAACCGCTGTTCAGGCAATCCCTAACTGCTGGCGCACCAGTTGCACCTCGGCCGCGTTAAGACCCAGCGCAGCGGCGAGGCGTTCCAGATAGACGCGCTCGGCATCGCTGTCGACGCGGATTGCGATCAACGCCGCGGCATAGGTTTCCAGCCGTAGTTCCGGGCGCGTCGCGGCGGCGATCTGCGCGAGCGTTGCCGGAGCGCGCAGTTCGCCCATCAGGAACTGCTGGGTGGCGGTGTCGAGGCCGGCTTCCAGCGCGCGCTCGAGAATGCCGGCACGTTCCTCGGCGTCGATCACCGCATCGGCGTTGGCGGCGGCGATCATCGACCGGATCAGGTGCGCGGCATCGCGGACGCGCTCCGGGTCTTGCGCATCGACAGCAGCGATGTCCGGCAGCGCAGCCGGCGGCGGCGGTGGTGCTGCGGTTGCCTGGCCGGGTGGCGGCGGCGGCGGAGCCATTGGCGGTGGTAACTCCGGGCCCGCTTGGCCGCGGGCTCCAGCCTTGGGTCTGAAGTGCTCCCACGCGGCAATTGCCAGACCGATGGCGCCGACTCCGAGTTGTGCAGAGCTGACACCGGGGATTCCGAATGCACCCGACGAGCGGCGCTTGCGGCTGCCGCCGACGCTGCCCGAGATCATCTGGCCGAGCAATTTCTCGACATCGAACATTCCGCAATCTCCTGGACTTTCGCAGGCTTGCTGCAGCCGTGGGTGTTCGTCCGCAGGACGTGCAACGATGGGCCGGACGCTGCGACGCCGCAAGCCGACCTGTCGCGCTTGTTGCTGTGTCGGCGCGATGCGATCATACGTGGCTGTCCCATGAAGGCGTGATGTTGCGCAATGCCAAGCGTCTTGTCGTCGCGCAACAGCAAGCATGCGGAATCGTTGCGGATTCCGGCTGCGGTGGGATTGTTCGTGCCCGCTCGCCCCAGCGCCTGAGTCGCGCGGCGGCATGGCCAGCATCGAGACTCGCGGTCCACGACAGATTTTGCAGGCGATGCGCTATTCGCTGCAGGGCCTGAGGTCCGCGTGGAAAGTCGAAAGCTCCTTCCGCATGGAAGTGTATGTGGTTTCCGTGCTGGCGCCGCTGGCGTTGTGGCTGGGTGCCAATGGCATCGAGCGCGCGCTGCTGCTCGCCGTGCTGGTACTGGTTCTGGTTGCGGAATTGCTGAATGGCGCTGTCGAAGCGATCGTCGACAAGACCACGCCCGAGTACCACGAACTGGCTGGCCGCTCCAAGGACATGGGATCGGCCGCGGTTTTTCTCTGCATGTTGAATGTGGTCGCGGTCTGGGCGCTGATCCTGGCGCCGCGCTACTTGCCTATTGAGTGAGTCGATGGAAATCCTGTTCACTACGGAAGGTCTGATTGCGCTGCTGACGCTGGCGACGCTGGAGATCGTCCTCGGCATCGACAACCTGGTGTTCCTTTCGATCGTCACCGCGCGGCTGCCGCCCGAGCAGCGACCGAGGGCACGGCGCTTCGGCATTGCGCTCGCCTGCGTGACCCGCATCATGTTGCTGCTCAGCTTGTCCTGGCTGGCGAGCATGCGTCACGATATTTTCACCCTGGCTGAAATGGGCTTTTCCGTCCGCGACCTGGTGTTGATCGTCGGCGGGCTGTTCCTTCTGGTCAAGGCGACCATGGAAATCCACGCCGAAGTCGAGGGCGACGGCGACAGCGATCCCGGTGCCCGCCCGGCATCCAGCTTCTGGGGCGCGATCGCGATGATCGCCGTGATCGATATCGTGTTCTCGCTCGACTCGGTGATCACCGCGGTCGGCATGGTCAACAACATCCCGATCATGGTCAGCGCGATTCTGGTTTCGGTCGCGGTGATGTTGCTGGCAGCCAATCCGGTCGCCGATTTCATCGAACGCCGCCCGACTCTGAAGATGCTGGCGCTGTCGTTCCTGATCCTGGTCGGCGTGGCTTTGATCGCTGATGGCTTCGAGTTCCACATTCCGCGTGCCTACCTGTACTTCGCGATGGCTTTCTCGGCCGGCGTCGAGGCCCTCAATATCCTGGTGCGCAGGCGCCAGGAGCAGGTGACTGTGGACGGCGAGTAGACGGTCGCCGTCGCTCTGGTGGAGCTGAGCTTCTCGACATGGCTTGGCGCAAAAGCAGCGGCGCAAGCTCCGCACCACAAAAGGCGATCTCAGCCCATGAAGCCGAGATCGTTGCTGGTGAAATTTCCCAGCAGCGGGAAGATCGAGCCAAGCGCGGCGCTGTCGGTGACACCCATCCAGCGTGCGAGGGTGGCGGCGACCTGGTCGACCGACGTGGTGGGAATGTACTGGCCGCGCGAGAAGCTGTAATCGCGCGCGGCGTTGTCGTTGGCGTTGACCACCAGTTTCGGATAGGTGCCATAGAGCTGGTTGCCGCGTACGGCGTCGCCGAGCACCATCAGGTTGCCGCCCCAGGCATGGTCGGAGCCGCTGCCGTTGCCGGTCAGGGTGCGGCCGAAATCGCTCATCGTGAACGTGGTGACGTCGCCGCGCGCGCCGATTTCGCCGAGCGCGGTCCAGAACGCGCCGACCGCCTGGTTCAGCGTGGTCAGCAAAGCGCCATGGCCAGTGCTGGCAACGGCGCCGCCGGCTTCGAACATGCCCTGGTGCAGGTCGAAGCTGCCCATGCGCACGTAATAAACCTGGCGCTGGGCGCCCAATGTGCGGCTGACCTTGATCATGCGCGCGACCATTTTCAGCTGGTCGGCAAGGCTGTTGCCGGCCGGGAACACGGCGCTGACATTGCCGCTGCCGTCCGGCGCGTCGAGCTGCGCGGCCAGGCTCTCGCCGATCGCCAGCGACCGCTGCGCAATCGCCGAATAGCCGCGCACGAAGGGATGCGCCGAACTGTCGTCGAGCAGGTCGTTGAGCACGGCCCGGCGCGCGGCGGAGAAGTTGGCGGTGCTGGTCGCCGAGTAGTTGTCGATCAGGTCGACACCAGCGCTCGACAGTTGATAGGGCAGGATGCCGTCGCCGATCAGGAAACGCGCGGCGCCGGCCACCGACAGCGTCGGCGACAGGCCGTTGGCGAGCGGGCCGCCGGCGGTGAGCTTGGCCACGCGGCCGCCCCAGCCATAGCGCGCCATCGGATTGTTGCCCGCCGACATGCCGATCTGCCACTGCAGTTCCTGGTCGTTGTGCGAGTAGAGCTGCGCTGGCCGTGGCGCTCCGGCGTCGTAGTCGGCCTTGCTGATCGGCTGCACCAGCGTGCCGGCGTTGCAGACGAAGGCCGCCTTGCCCTGGTTGAACAGCGTCTGGATGCCGCTATGCGCCTGGGTGGCGGCGCCGTTGGTCGCGGTGTAGTCGGCACTCGATGGATGCAGGCCGAATGCGATCGACTGATTGCTCGGCGCGATCGGCAGCAGGTCGTTGAACGCCAGCGCCAGACCGTTGGTGTTGCTGCCGCTGTAGACGCCGCCGCGGGTGCTGCGATAGGTGTCGTAGCGACTGCCGGGACTATCGCTGTCGCGCGGCACCAGCCAGTTGTACGAATCGTTGGCCCCGGCGAGGTAGATGCACACCAGCGCCTTGTAGCCGCCGGCCGATTGCCCATAGGCGCGCGGCAGCAGCGCCAGTTGCGGCAGCAGGCTGGCAGCCGAGCCTGCAGCGAAGGTGCAGCCGAGCTTCTTCAGAAACTCGCGGCGACTTTGGCTGGTTTCGTGTCCCATGACGACGCTCCTACTGTTGCACCGCGAACTCGGGCGAGATCGCGATCAGGTGGATCAGGCTGAGGACCTTGCGGCGGTGATCGGCGCTGGCCATGTCGGTGTTCAGCAGCGCCGCCAGCTTGGCGCGCATGCCATCGCTCATGGCGCCATTGAGCAGACGCTGGTTGAGGGTCTCGACCAGCGCGTCATCGGCGGTCGGGACTGCGTCGATCGCACTGGCTGGCAGGTGCGCGGCGTTGGTCGGCGTCGCGAATGGTGTCGACGTGGTGCTGGTGGTGGTGTAGCCGGTCAGGATGCGCCGCCAGAACTCGTCGGACATGGTGATGAAGGTCGACTCGTTGAGGATCTGGAACTCCGGCGAGTACAGGCCGCTGTCGGCGATCTCGCCAGGCTGCTGGTAGTCGGGCTCGAAGAAGTTGAACACCGACGGCGCTCGCAGCGGTGCCTGCGGGAAGCCACGTTCGATGTTGCTGAAACCATTGGCGCCGCCGCTGCCGTTCTGCACGGCAAAAGCGCGCATCACCGCGGTCAGGCGCAACAACGGCTCGCGCAGCTTGCCGAAGCTGGCGGCCGGCACATTGGTGCGCGCCTCCGGATCGAGCAGGATCGCCTTGACCACTGCGCCGAGATTGCCACGCTCGCCGCTGCCGTCGTCCTCGAACACCGCCGCGACGCGATCGATGTAGCCGGCGGACGGGTTGCTGGTGGTCAGCCGCTGGATCAGCTGGCGCGAGATCATCGGCGGCACGTTCGGGTGCTGGAACAGCGTCTCGATCAGCGTGTTCAGCTGGTTGTTGCAGTAGTCGATGCAGGCCTGCTGGTCGATCGCAGGCGTTCCCGTGTGGCAGGCCACCGGACTCGGCTCGATGGCGAGGCCGCCGAGCAGGATCTTGCGATCGTCGGGTGCCGGCAGCACCGCGTAGTTGTTGTTCGACGTCGCCGAGCTGCCGGTGTCGGCGTAGCGCGGGTAGCACACCATCGGCCGGTAGCTGTCCGGGTGCGCCAGCGCGGTGACGGTGCCTGGGATCGCGTAGCGGCCCGGCGTCGAGAAGAACAGCGTGGTCGAAAACTGCTGCGCCGTGCCGGGCGTGCCGCAGTTGCGGTTCAAGGTGATGCTGCCGACAGTGGCTGGGCCGCTGCAGGCATAGGCATGGCCGGTCAGCACGCGTGCGGTATGGGTAACGAGATCCTGGGTGTAGGTCGGGATGCTCTGGCCAGCCGCCAGGATCGGCGTGAAATCTCGGTTGCGCTCGATCAGGCCGATGGAGAACAGTTGCATGACCTCGCGGGCGTAGTTCTCGTCCGGCTGGATCAGTCCCGCCACCAGGTTGTTGGAGGCATCCAGCGTCCAGTCGGTCTTCTGGTTGCGCAGATGGGTCAGGAATGCACCCATCATCGGGCTCAGGGTGACGTCGCGCAGCAGGTCGCGGTAGTTGCCGAAGGCGCCGCGCAACAGGATGTCGTTGTATTCGGCGACGCCGATCGGGTTGTTGTCGAGCGTGCCGACCTCGCTCAGCACCAGGATCTGCGACAGCGCGAAGGCGACTCGCTGGCGCAACTGATCGGGCGCGTACAGCGCCGAGTTGAACCAGCGCTCCAGCCGATAGGCGCGGTAGAACTGCGCGTTGCGCGGATCGGTCAGCACCTGCGCGGCGATCTGTGCCTCGATGGTCGGGCGCTGCAGCGTGGCCGGCAGCGCCATCTGCAGGTCGATCCAGCCGGCATAGCCGAGGCTGCGGACGCTGGCGATGTCGCCGGTGGTCGGGCCGAAACTGGCCTGGGTCAGGAAGCGCGCCGCGTGCTTGTCGCTCGCCGGCCCGCAGTCGCTGCCGCTGAGCGCGCTCAGCCGGGTCAGGTTGAGGGTGCCGCTGCCGAAGCCGGCAACGCTGCTGCTCCAGCTCCAGTTGGCATGGTCGGCGTCGATGCCGGTGAAGGTCATCGTGCCCCACGGCTGGCTGGTGACCGCAGCGGGATTGAACGCCGGCGGGAAATCGGCACCAGCGGTGATCGTTGCGGTCAGCGTGGCGCTGTTGCCGGCGATCGGACCGAGCGCAGTCATCCAGCGCTGTTCGCCGTTGAGGTAGGCGTACCAGATTGCCAGCATCTGCCGATTGGCGCCGCTGCCGAGCACCTCGGTGAAGATGCCGTGGCCGCTCTGCGCCGGGTCGTACCATGACCCGCTGTGACAGGCGGCGATCTGGCCGGTGGTCGGCTCGAAGGCGCTGGCGGGCGTGGTCAGACGCTCGATCGGCATGCTGCCGTTGTTGAACCCGGGGAAATTGGAAGTCCAGGTCGCCATGCCGCGACCGTTGGTGCTGAAGTTCAGCACGAGTTCGCCCCACGGCTGGATCTGCGCCGAAGCCGGCACGAAGCGCGGCGGGAAATCGGCGCCGCTGGTGATCGACAGCGGGATGCGCGCGGCGTTGCCGGCGGGCGCGCCAACGCCGATCAGCCACTGCGGCTTGCCGTGAAGGTAAGTGAACCAGGTCGCCAGCAGCGCCGGCTCGCCGTTGCTGACGATATGCTGGATGACGAAGCCCTGGCCGTTCTGGGCCGGGTCGTACCAGGTGCCGCTGATGTCCGGGCCGAGCGCGTAGGTGGCCTTGGAGGCCGCAGTTGCGCCCGGCACGGGTGACTTGGCCGCCAATGCCGTGGTGCCTATGGACAGGGCAACCAGCCAGGCGATTGCGATCGGTAACGCTTTCATGCGGCCTCCTGCGTGGGCGAAGTGAAGCGGGGTCGCGGCCCCGTTTGCGATAACGAGCGGGGTCGCCAACGGTTGACACGCCCGTCAATATTTGCCGAATTCGAGAGAATTGCCCGCGCTCGGGCCGTCTACACCCTCGCATACACACTTCCGCAACAAATCCCCACTTTGCCCGCCGGTGGCGATCGCCTAACATTGCGCGCATGAGCCTCCAGCCCATCACCATTCTGTTTGCCGACATCGCCGGCAGTACCAAGCTGTTCGAGAAGCTTGGCGACGTCGGCGCCCGCTCGATTACTTCCAGCGTGCTTGGTGCGCTGACGGAAGTCACGCAGCGCCATGGTGGTCGCGTCATCAAGACCATCGGCGACGAGCTGATGTGCACCTTTCCGGGCGCGATGGCCGGGCTGATGGCGGGCATCGACATGCAACGGCGAGTTGCCGGCGACCTGGTCTGGCAGCGCGACTTCCTTGCGGTCCGAATCGGCTTGCACCACGGCGAAGCGCTGCTGGAGGAGGGCGATGTCTATGGCGACGCCGTCAATACGGCGGCGCGCATGACGCAGATGGCCAAGCGCGAACAGATCGTCACCACATTGACCACGGTGCGCGGTCTCACCAACAGTTCGATTGTGCGCACCCGTCATCTCGGCGACGTGCGCGTGGCCGGCAAGCACAATCCGGTCGAGATCGTCGACGTGATCTGGCAGGAAGACACCTCCAACGTCACCATGGTCGCGCGTGCGATCCGTCTGGAGGACGTCGCCGCCGGCGCCAAGCTCAGCCTGCGCTACCGCGGCCAGCTCATTGAGATCTCCAGCCAGGCACCGCCGTTCAGCCTCGGTCGCGACCCCAACAGCTCGCTGGTCATCGACAACGAATGGGTGTCGCGCAACCACGCCACCATCGAGTTCCGGCGTGGCTTCTTCGTGCTGACCGATCGCAGCACCAACGGTACCTATGTGCGCCTTGGTGAAGATGACGAAATGCGCCTGCATCGCGACGAGTTGCAGCTGCGCAAGAACGGCATGATCAGCCTCGGCCAGGCGGTCGACAAGGATCCGACGGACGTCCTGTATTTCCAGTGCGTAGGGTGAAAGGCAGTCACGCGCAGCGCGGGCCGGCGCATGCGCCGACCGGCAGGGTGCTCTGCTGGGAGTCCCGGTCGCCCTTGGCCGGTGCGCTTGTTCGCGCAACGAACTGGCTCACTTCCCCACCGTTCGCCCTGAGCGGAGCGTCCCAAAGCTTCACCGGGGCGCGCCGTCGAAGGGTGACGGTGCGCGGCACCCTTCGCCCTTCGACAAGCTCAGGGCAATCGGACCCGCGTCCTGATAAAGCGTCGGACGCTTTGCTCAGGGTGAACGGAGTGATGAAATTCCAGGTCAATAAAAACAATGCCTTACGTCATGTTCCGTGAGAGCGACGCGTACCTCCCGAACGGCGATGCCGCCCGACCGTGCACCGACCTCGCTGCGGCAACCACCTGCTACGCGAGTTCCGGCGTTGCCTTGTCGATCAGTTGCACCAGCACCTTGTCGATGCGGGCACCGTCGAGGTCGACGACCTCGAAGCGATAGCCGCTGAAGTCGTAGGTCTCGGAGACTCTGGGAATGCGGCCGAGTACCACGATCAGCATGCCGGCCAGCGTCTGGTACTCGTGTTCATCCTCGCCGGGCAGGGCCCCGAGTTCGAGCAGATCGCGCAGGTCTTCGGTCTTCAGCGCGCCATCCAGCAGATAGCTGCCGTCGCTGCGACGCACGATCTTGGCGTCGTCGTTGTCGTGCTCGCCTTCGTGGACGGCGGCGCCGAGGATGGCGGTCAGCACGTCGTTCTGGGTGACCAGGCCCTGCAGGTCGCCGTATTCGTCGACCACCAGCGCCACGCGCGACTCGGCTTCGCGGAACTCGTTCAGCAGATTCAGCGCGCGGGTCGATTCCGGTACGTAGAGCGGCTGGTCCAGCCGCTTGAACAGATCGAACTGGCCGCCCGCGCCGATGCGGTCGACCAGCGACTTTACCGGCAGGATGCCGAGCACTTCCTTGTCGCTGCCGCGCATCACCGGATAACTGTTGAAGGGCGTGGTGCGCATCACTCCGAGATTCTCGGCGAGGGTGCCCTCGGCATCCAGCCAGGCGATCCGGTTGCGCGGTGTCATCAGGCTCTCGGCGCTGCGGTCGGACAGCCTGAGCGCGCGGTTGATCATGCTGCGTTCGATGTCCTCGATCTCGCCCTGCTTGGCGCTCTCCGCGACCAGCAGGCGGATCTCTTCTTCCGTCACGTTCGATTCGTTGTCCTGGCGCGCCCCAAGCAGGCGCAGGCAGGTGCGCGTGGTGACCGCCAGCACGACCACGAACGGGTGGGTCAGGCGGCTGAAGATCAGCATCGGCAGGCTGACGATGACGGCGATCTTCTCCGGCGCCAGCAGCGCCAGGCGCTTGGGCATCAGTTCGCCGAGGATGATGCTGAAGATGGTGATGCCGACCACGGCGATGCCGAGGCCGAGCGGCTGCGCGTACTTCGCCAGCGCAGGAATATTGTCGAGCCAGCCGGAAATGTGCGCGCCGATGGCGGCGCCGCTGAACACGCCGGTCAGGATGCCTACCAGCGTGATCCCGATCTGCACGGCAGACAGGAAGTTCTCGGGATGGTCGGACAGCGTCAGCGCGGCGCGCGCGGCGCGGCTGTGCTCGGCTTGTTGCTTCAGGCGGCCCTTGCGCGAGGTGACGATCGCCATCTCGCTGAGCGCGAAGAAGCCGTTGAGCAGGACCAGACCCAACAGCAGCAGGAGTTCCAGAGGCATGAATCGGTGGCGCGGATAGGCGTCTCGGATCGGAGCCGCATTAAAGCACAGTGCGACTCCCGCTACCGGCAGCCTACATCCGGTCCTCACCCTGCGACACCAGCGACTCCAGCCCGTCGGCCAGTTCGCCGAGCTCATCGAGCACGCGGTCGAGTTCTCGTGTCGTCAGCGAGCCATAGCTGCGGTTTTCGCACAAGTGCACGTAGGGCACGCCATCGAGGTCATCGACCGCAAGAAAGCCGACGCGCTGCGCCCAGTTGAAGCGCAGGCATTTTTCGGCCGGCAGGTGGGCCAACTGGCCGACCGGCGTCGACATCCGCAGCATGCGGCGCCGGTCCTCGGTTTCGATGTCGGCCAGGAATAGACTCTGGACGCGCCCCTGAGGCAGCTTCAGGTCGAAGCTGATGATGAAGGGTTGGTTCTGGGTCAGCTGGTGCCGGCTGGCAAGGTGTGAGCGGATATCTTCGAAATTGTGCACGGGGTGGACTCGTGGGTGAACCGATGTCGCGGATGTTAGCAGCCTTGGCCGGATCCACGCGGCTCGTGTTCCGATGAGCGTTGCGTCGACGCGCGACACGATCCTGGCGGTCGTTGCCGACATTCCGGCGGGATCGGTGATGAGTTATGGCGAGGTCGCAGCGCGTGCCAGCCTGCCGCGTCGCGCAAGACTGGTGGCGCGGGTGCTGTCGCAGCTGCCCGATGGCAGCGCAATCCCCTGGCATCGGGTGGTGCGCGCTGGCGACTGCATTGCCTTCGCGCGCGGCAGTGCAGACTTTGAGCGCCAACGTGCGCTGCTGGTCGCCGAGGGCTGCACGGTTTCCCCCGGTGGCCGGGTCAGCGGCCGGCCGTTGCCGGCGAGAACGCTTGATGAGCAGTTGTGGGGTATGTTTCCGGACGGCTGAGCGGCGCTCGGGCAATCGCGCCAAAACTCGGCGGAGGCGTCGGCGCGAGCGATCTAGCCCGCATTTCTCACACCGGTGTGAGAAATGCCGGCTAGTGGCGCCTGCCTGGGTGCCGGATCCCGCGACACCAGGTCGCTGCCGCTGATTGCTTGCGCGGATCGGAGCGACCGACACCCGCAGTCGCCCCCCCCTTCAACCCCATCCACGGATACAACATGCCCGTACCCCTGATCACTCGCGCCCTGCTGATCACCTGCGGCGTGCTGTATGCGCTGCAAATGGCCGATAGCGACGCCTGGATGATGATCCATCTGGCGCTGTGGCCGCTCGCAAATGGCGATGTCGACGCCAGCGGCGGCAGTTGGCCGCCTTTCCAGATCTGGCAACTGCTGACCTACGGATTCCTGCATGGCAGCCCGCCGCACCTGTTGTTCAACGGCTTTGCGCTGTGGATGTTCGGTAGCGACCTGGAGCGCTTCTGGGGTCCCGGGCCTTATCTGCGTTTCGTTCTCATCGCGATCATCGGAGCCGGTGTGGCACAGCTAGCTGTGGCCAGCTTCAGTGGCGAGCCCTATCCGACGGTCGGCATTTCCGGCGGCGTTTACGGCGTTCTGCTCGGTTTCGGCATGATGTTCCCGAACCGCATCGTGATGCCGCTGTTCCCACCGATTCCGATGAAGGCGCGGACACTGGTGATCGTGTTCGCGTGCATCGAAATCTATCTGGGCGTGTTCACCCGCGGTGGCGGCGTCGCCCACTTTGCGCATCTTGGCGGCCTCGCCACCGGTTTCGTCATGATCCAGTACTGGCGCGGCCTGCTGCCGTTCAAGCCGAAGCGGGTGCTGCGCTATTGAGGCCCGACGCGAGCCAGCTTTCGTCCTGAGCATTTCCCGCGAGCTTGCGAGCGGGAAACAGTCGAAGGACGCTCGCCGCGCAACCGCTCGGCTTGCGCTTCCCGAAAGCAGGCTTTTCCAACGGCGCAAGTGCGTCGGGTGCGTTTCTTGCCGCAGCATCGAACCCGGCAAGTCCGCGTCCTTCGACGGTTTCCCCCGGAACAGCGTCGGGAAAACGCTCAGGACGAACAGTGTCGCGATGGATTCACCGAAGCATCCGCTTCCCACACCATCAGCCAGTCGTCGAACTCGACTTCGTCGATATGGAACTTGATCGCAGCGGCACGGCGAAAGCCGTGCTTCTCGTAAAAGCGCACGGCGCGCGGCGCATGCTGGTAGACCGACAGGTGCAGTGCCTGTGCATCGAGTTCGCGGGCGCGCTGCTGCGCCTTGCGCATCAGTTGCGGGGCGCCGCCGGCGCCGATGTACTCGGGTCGCATGTAGCAGCGCTGCACTTCGATCGTCCGCCGCCCCGCCAGTGGTGGCGGCGCTGGCACATCCAGACCGAGTTGCAGATAGCCCGCCTGCGCGCTGCTGGTGTTGCGGTCGGCCGGCGCGTCGAGTACCCAGACCTCGATCCTGCCACTGTCGAGCAGCCCAAGGATCCGCGGCGCCGCGTAGCTGCGCTCGATATGGCGTTCGAGGCTGTCCGCTGGCGCGACGTGCCCGTAGGCGGCCAGAAAGGTTTCGGTCATCAGCGTTGACAGCATGCAGGCGTCGTGGCTGCCGGCGCGGCGCAGGGAGAACTCGATGGTCATGCTGCCCGGGTTCGGTTCGTTCAGGTTAGGCTAGAGGTTCGGCTGCAAGGATGCGACCAAGCGTGTTCAGACTTCCTGCGCGCCGATTATGATGCAGTGAATCCGCCAGGCCCAAGACCGCATGCCGTCGATTGTCAGGTTCGCCTTGATTGTGATGCTTTCGCTGCTGGCCATGTTGCCGGTCGCGGCGGCAACGCTGAAGGAGGCGATCGAACAGGTCGAGCGTGAGACCCGCGGCAAGGTGCTGTCGGCAGATACGATCCGCACCCGCGGCACGGTCGTCTATCGCATCAAGGTATTGATGCCCGATGGTCGCGTCCGCATCTTCCAGATTCCGGCCTGAGCACTGCAAAGGAGCTGTCCATGCGAGTCCTGTTGGTTGAAGACGAGGCGCCGCTGCGCGAAACGCTGGCTGCACGCCTGCAGCGCGAAGGGTTTGCCGTCGACACCGCCGCCGACGGCGACGAGGCCGTCTACATGGGTCGCGAGGTGCCGTTCGACGTGGCCATCGTTGATCTTGGCCTGCCCAAGCTGCCGGGCCTGGAGGTGGTCAAGCGCCTGCGCGAGTCCGGTCGCCGCTACCCGATCCTGATCCTGACTGCGCGCGGCAGCTGGGAAGACAAGGTCGAGGGTTTGAAGTGCGGCGCCGACGACTACCTGGTCAAGCCCTTCCACATCGAGGAGTTGCTGGCGCGCATGAACGCGCTGGTGCGCCGCAGCGCCGGCTGGAGCAAGCCGTTGCTCGAATGCGGTCCAGTCAAGCTCGACACCACGGCGCAGTCGGTGACCGTCAACGATACGTCGGTGGACCTCACCAGCTACGAATACAAGGTGCTCGAGTACCTGATCCTGCACGCCGGCGAACTGGTGTCGAAGAGTGATCTGACCGAGCACATCTACGAGCAGGACTTTGACCGCGACAGCAATGTCATCGAGGTGTTCATCGGTCGCTTGCGCAAGAAGCTCGACCCGGAAGGCGAACTGAAGCCGATCGAGACCGTGCGCGGGCGTGGCTACCGGTTCTCGATACCGCGGACGTCCTGAGGGCGAGAGCAACGGCTCCGTGCGCCGCATTCGGTGCGCTCGTTCGTGCGCCGGATGGGCGGCGAACTTGCCCATTGTTTTTTTGTGCGCAAAGGATGCAAAGGACGCAACGAGAGCGAAGATCAAATGGGTATTGCCGAGAGTGCAGATATCCGATCGTCTGCCTGCTCCGCTTTCCACTGCGTTTTTTGCGTTTTTTGCGTCCTTTGCGGAAAAATCTTGTGCTTGAGCGACTTGCGACAAGCGTGTTGAGCAGAACGGGATGAGCACCCGCCGCCAGTTTTCGCTGGCCGCGCGCTCGCTGCTGGCGGCGAGCCTGGTGCTGGCCGCGTTCATCGGGCTGACCGGCTACGCGCTCGAGCGGGCGTTCGAGCAGTGGGCGTATTCGGTGCTGCGCGAGCGCCTGCAGTCGGTGCTGTATTCGTTCCTGGCGCGCACCGACATCTCGGTGCGTGGCGAAGTGCTGTTGCCGGAATTGTTGCCGGAGCCGCGGCTCGATCGACCCGGATCCGGCCTGTATGCCTCGGTCTACGCCGAGAACTTCCGTTGGGAGTCGCCGTCGGCGCTGGATCGCGAGCTGCCGTTCGAAGACGCGCTCAAGCCCGGCGAAATCAGTTTCAAGGGGCCGATCAAGACGCGTGTCGGCGGTGTCTACATGCTCAGCATGGGTGTGCTGTTCGAGGCGCGCTCACCGAGCGGCAAGGATGCACGGGTCACCATCAACGTCGGCGAGAACCAGTCCTCGGTGCGCCGCCAGATCGGCGCCTTCCGCGAGACCATGTGGGTGGTGCTCGGGGGGCTCGGGTTGCTGCTGCTGCTGTTCCAGGCACTGCTGCTGGTGTGGAGCTTGCGCCCGCTGCGCGCAGTGGCGCGCGATCTGGCCAAGGTCGAGCGCGGCGAATCCGAGCAACTGTCCAGCGACTACCCGATGGAGCTGAAGGCGCTGACGCGCGGCCTCAACGATTTCATCAAGAGCGAGCGCGAGCATCTGCGCCGCTACCGGCACACGCTCGGCGATCTCGCCCACAGCCTGAAGACACCGCTGGCGGTGATGCGTGGACTGTTCGAGAACGAGCAAGACGCCAGGCGCCTGCAGGCGGGCGGCCTGGAACAGGTGGCGCGGATGGACGAGATCGTCGCCTACCAGCTCGCGCGCGCTGCCAAGTCGGGCCACCAGACTTATGCCGCGCCGCTGGCGATCCTGCCGCACGCCGAGGAAATCGCGCTGATGTTGGAAAAGGTCTACGCCCGCAAGGGCGCGCTGGCCGAATTCGAGGTCGATCCGCGCAGCATGTTCCACGGCGACAAGGGCGATCTGATGGAGCTGATGGGCAATCTGCTCGACAACGCCTTCAAGTGGTGCAAGGGCCGGGTGCTGCTGACTGCCGAGCCGCTCGGCCTGCCCAAGGCACGTCGCCCGGGCTTGCTGCTGCGCGTCGAGGACGACGGCCCGGGCATCCCGGAAGATCAGGTCAGCGAAGTTCTCAAGCGCGGCGTGCGCGGCGACGAGCGCGTGCAGGGCCACGGCATTGGCCTGTCCATCATCGGCGACATCGTCAGCTCCTACGATGGCGAACTCAAGGTCGGCCGCTCCGAACAACTCGGCGGCGCGCAGTTCGAGGTCCGGTTGCCGCCGCTGGGTGGGTGACCTCCGGTGCCACCGGATCCGGGAAGGCGCGCTCAAAGCGGGTTCTTGTGGGCCCAGACTTGTCTGGACGCTCGGGGCCCGCAGAAATCAACAGCGTCCAGACAAGTCTGGACCCACCAAAGCCCGCGATCTGCGAGCC
>JAIMJQ010000133.1 GCA_020693165.1 Xanthomonas sp.
CCTCGGCCTACCGGCCCGAAGACGAAGCCCAGCGCTGGCCGCTCGGCGATCCGATCCATCGTCTGAAACAGCACCTGATCGCGATCGGCGCGTGGAGCGAGGCGCAGCACGCGGCGCTCGCCGCTGAACTCGACGAGTACGTGCGCGCCGCGCAGAAGGAAGCGGAAAGCTACGGCACGCTCGGCGTCAAGCCGACCAGCGCGGCCAGCATGTTCGAGGATGTGTTCAAGGAGGTGCCGCAGCACCTGATCCGTCAACGCCAGGAATCGGGAGTCTGACCATGGCCAGAATGAACATGATCCAGGCAATCCAGTCGGCGATGGACGTCATGCTCGAGCGCGACGCGAACACCGTCGTGTTCGGCGAGGATGTCGGCTATTTTGGCGGTGTTTTCCGCTGTACGGCGGGATTGCAGAAGAAGTACGGCACCCATCGCGTGTTCGATTCGCCGATCGCCGAGGGCGGCATCCTGGCGACCGCGGTCGGCATGGGCGTGTATGGCTTGCGCCCGGTGGTCGAGATCCAGTTCGCCGACTACATCTACCCGGCCTTCGACCAGCTGGTCTCCGAAGCTGCGCGCCTGCGCTACCGCTCCGGCGGCGAGTTCTGGGCGCCGATCACGGTGCGCACGCCGTGCGGCGGTGGCATCTTCGGCGGACAAACGCACAGCCAGAGCCCGGAGGCGATCTTCACCCATGTCGCCGGTCTGAAGACGGTGATGCCGTCCAATCCGATCGACGCCAAGGGCTTGCTGATCGCCGCCATCGAGGACGACGATCCGGTGGTGTTCTTCGAACCCAAGCGCATCTACAACGGTCCCTTCGAGGGCTACCACGACCGTCCGCTGGTGCCGTGGTCCAAGCACGATCTCGGCGAAGTGCCGGAAGGCTACTACCGCGTCGAACTCGGCAAGGCTTCGATCGTGCGGCCGGGCAGCGAGGTGACCATCCTCGCCTACGGCACCATGGTGCATGTCGCGCTCGCGGGCGTTGCCGAAGCTGGCGTCGACGCCGAGGTCATCGACCTCAGAACCCTGCTGCCGCTCGACATCGACTGCATCGTCGAGTCGGTGAAGAAGACCGGCCGCTGCGTGATCGTGCACGAGGCGACGCGCACCGGTGGCTACGGTGCCGAGCTTTCGGCGCAGGTGCAGGAGAACTGCTTCATGCACCTGGAAGCGCAGATCGTGCGCGTGGCCGGCTGGGACACGCCCTATCCGCACGCGTTCGAGTGGGAGTATTTCCCCGGTCCGGATCGCGTCAAGCGCGCGATCATGAAGGTGATGGAAAGTTAGGCGGGACCCCAAATCTCGTCATTGCGAGCGCAGCGAAGCAATCCAGCGCCTTTGGCTGGTTTGCCGCAACGGCGCATGAAGCAAAGCAGAGGCTCTGGATTGCTTCGTCGCTTCGCGCCTCGCAATGACTGTTTCCCCAATCAAGGTTGTGACACCGAACAGTCCAGAGGATCGAACCATGGGACGCTACATCTTCAAGCTGCCGGACGTGGGCGAAGGCATTGCCGAGAGCGAGATCGCCGAATGGCGGGTCAAGGTCGGCGATGTGGTCAAGGAAGACCAGCCGCTGGTCGACATGCTGACCGACAAGGCCTCGGTGGAGATCTCCTCGCCGGTCGCCGGTACCGTGATCGAGCTTTGCGGCAACGCCGGCGACATGGCTGCCGTCGGTGGCCCGCTGGTGATCCTCGAAGTCGAGGGTGCGGGCACGCCGGGTGCCGATGACGTCATGGCGAAGCGCGCGGCGGCTACGGCTGCGGGAATCGGGAATGGGGAATCGGGAATCGGGCCCGCGCCGAGCACCCCTGCTCCGAGTCCCGCTCCAGCCGGGAAGCCCGCGCCCGCGCCAGTCGCCGCTCCACCCATTCCCGATTCCCCATTCCCGATTCCCCCCGCCCCAGCGCCAGCTGCAACCGGCCTCCCCCGCCCGCCCGGCGAAAAGCCCCTCGCCTCGCCCGCCGTACGCCGGCGCGCGCAGGAACTCGGCATCCAGTTGCAGTACGTGGCCGGCAGCGGACCGGCCGGGCAGATCCGCCACGAGGACCTCGACGCCTTCATCGCCCGCGGCAGTGCGCCGGTTGGCGGCGCCGCGCCGGCTGGACGTGCGCAGCGTGACGGCGTCGAAGCGATCAAGGTTATCGGCGTGCGCCGCAAGATTGCCGAAGCGATGCAGCGCGCCAAGCAGCGTATCCCGCACTTTGCCTATGTCGAAGAAGTCGATGTCACCGAACTCGAGAGCCTGCGCAAGCACCTGAACGAGCTCCACGGCAAGGCGCGCGGCCGGCTGACACTGCTGCCATTCCTGGTGCGCGCGCTGGCCAATGGCATCGTCAAGTTTCCGCAGGTCAATGTCACCTACGACGATGAGGCGGGCATCGCCTACCGCCATGCGCCGTTGCACGTCGGCATCGCCACGCAGACGCCGAACGGCCTGGTAGTGCCGGTGGTGCGCAACGCCGAAGCGCTCGACCTGTGGGCGACCGGCGCCGAGATCCGCCGCCTTGCCAACGCCGCCCGCGAGGGCAAGGCCAAGCGCGAGGAACTGAGCGGCTCGACGATGACCATCACCAGCCTCGGCGCCCTCGGCGGCATCGTCACCACGCCGGTGATCAATGCCCCGGAAGTGGCGATCATCGGCGTCAACAAGATGATCGAGCGGCCGATGGTGCGTGCCGGGCAGATCGTCATCCGTTCGATGATGAACCTGTCCACGTGCTTCGATCACCGCATGGTCGACGGCTATGACGCCGCCGAGTTCGTCCAGTTCGTGCGCGCACAGCTGGAGAATCCGGCGAGTTTGTTCATCGAGTAGGCGCAATGCCGTTGATCTGGTGGGTTCGGACTTGTCCGAACGCTGTTGATGTTGATGTTGATCTGGTGGGTTCGGACTTGTCCGAACGCTGTTGA
>JAIMJQ010000070.1 GCA_020693165.1 Xanthomonas sp.
GACGAGGTTCAAGGTCACCGCGCAGTTTTTGGTGAAACTGAAGGCTTTCCATGAGCCCACTCGCAGGAGCGAGATGGCTACGCCAGCGGCGAGGCTCACGGCACATGTGCAGCGTGAGCGCCACGCTCTTGAATCCCGGCCGCGATTGCAGCAGGCTTTCCGCCGGCTCGATGCCTTTCCGTTCCGGTCCCGATTCCAGCGGCTCCAGACCGCTGCGCATGAGGCCATCGAGTCCTCGCAGACCTTTCATTCCAGGGGGAACCATGCGCAAACTCGTTGCGACCGCAGTTCTGGGGATCGCCATCGCCGCCGCGCCGGCGATGGCGGCCAAGCGGCAACAATCCGGCGACGTCGATTTCGGCAGCGTCACTTGCAAGGCCTTCATTAACGATTTGTCCACTGCCAGCGAACAGGATGCCGGCGCCATCTTCCTCTGGCTGGATGGCTATCTCAGCGGCGTGTCCGGTGACACGGTCATGCGCCCGGCCGGGATGGAGCAGTTCGTCGATGCACTGCTCGATCACTGTTCCAAACGCGGCAAGGACAATCTGCTGGATGCCGCCCGCAAGGTGGGCATCAACAGTTGATCGTCCGGGGCGGCGCTGACATGCCGCCCCCGCAAACATATCGCAACACGCTGATTATTCTGTGGCAGCGACCTTGCGTGGCGAGCTGTAACTCGCAGAGCTCGCGACACAAGGTCGCTGCCAAAGGGCCGGTGAGCCAGCATGTGCCCCATCAGGGGGAACCGGAACTCCTGCAGCACCCGGCTATCCACCGCGGCAAGCTAACATCTGCGCATCCGGCCAATCCCTGATCGAGCCCCCGACCTTGCGCTTCCTTGCCGAACTCAAGCGCCGCAACGTGATCCGCATGGCCGGGCTGTACCTGGTCGGTGCGTGGTTGGTCGTGCAGGTGGCGGCCACATTGCTGCCGGTGTTCGATGCGCCGGCGTGGCTGATGAAGGTGCTGGTCGTCGGGCTCGCGTTGGGATTCTTCGCCGCGCTGGTGGTTTCCTGGATCTATGAGCTGACGCCGGCAGGCCTGCAGCGCGAGGAAGAACTCGACTCCGGGCACACTCGCTACCAGGGGGCCGAGCGACGGTTGCGCCGCATCAGCGACACGCCTGCGCTGCCGCCGGGGGAGCCCCATCGGGTATACGTCCGCCAGCGCCTGCAGGACCGGTTGATCATCGTCCTGCTGCTGTTGGCGGTCGGCTACTTCCTGCTCGACAAGTTCGTGCTCGATTCGCCTTCGCCAGCGGTGCCGATAGACGCGGCGGCGAGTGGCGCCGTCGACCCGCCTGCGCCAGTCGCGCCGCGCCCCGCCAGCGGCCTGATCGCCGTGTTGCCGTTCCGCAACCGCAGCACGCTGCCCGAGGACGCCTACTTCGCCGAGGGCATGCACGACGATCTGCTGACGCAATTGTCGAAAGTCGCCGGGTTCAAGGTGATTTCGCGCACGTCGATGATGCGTTATGCCGACACCCAGCTATCGGTGCCGGAAATTGCCCGCGAACTCGGCGCGGCGGTGATCCTCGAAGGCGCCGTGCAGCGCTCCGGCGACCAGGTGCTGGTCACCGTGCAGTTGATCGAGGCCAGCAGCGACGTTCACCTGTGGGCGGAACGCTACGATCGTGCGCTGACCACCGGCACCGTGTTCGCCATCCAGGCCGAAATCGCCCAGGCCGTGGCCGATGCCACGCGCGTGGTGCTGAGCCCCGCCGATGCCAAGGCGCTGGCGACCGGATCGACCGCCAACATACTGGCCTACGAGGCCTTCCTGCAGGGCAAGCTGCTGGCGGCGAACGACCTCGCCACGCCGGAGCGCTTCGCGGCGGCGCTGGTGCAGTTCGAGCGCGCCATCACGCTCGATCCGACCTTCGCGGAAGCGCACGCACGCAAGGCACGCATCCAGCTGGCCAGTTACTGGTTCGGCTATGCCGACGCTGCCATGCGCGAGGCCGCGAAACTGACCACCGCGCAGGCGGTCGCGCTGGCACCGGACGACATCGAGACCTGGATGGCGCAGGCGTACTTCCACTACTGGGGCGAACTCGATTACGCCAGCGCCGAAGCGATGCTCCAGCGCGTCATCGGGCGCGCACCGGGCCACGCCGAAGCCTGGTACGCGCGCGGGCTGGTCGGCCGGCGCGATGGCCGTTTCGACGACACCCTCGCGGCCTTCAGGGAGTCGCTGAAGATCGATCCCGCCAACACCGACACCCTGCTGGAACTGTCGAACACCTTGTTGACGCTGGGGGAATACGAGGAATCCGATGCCCTGCGCGCGCGCGTCAAGGCACTCGGGGTGGATGTGCCCTCGCATGCCGCCGAAACCGCGCTGAACCGGGGCGACCTCGACGCCGCGTGGGCCGCGATCGACGGCCCCAACGACTTCTACGCGACGCTGCCGTTCCGCATCGCGCTGGCCAGTCGCAACCCGGACTGGATCGTCAAGGCGCTGTCGCCCGAACTGTGGCCGAAGCGCCTGCAGAAGTTTGCGGATCATCCGGACACCTACGCGCTGGCCGAGGCCGAGGCGCTGCTGGTGCTGGGCCAGCGCGACGCGGCCAACGCCAAGCTGCGTGCCATCAAGGCGCGCATCGATACGCGCACGAAACCGTATCCGGCCGGATGGTCCTCCACCAGTTACTACTTCTACTACCCCTGCGACCTGCCGGGGATGCTCGGAGACCTCGAGGGCGTGCGCGCCGCCGAGCGCGACTGGGTCGCCAATGCGCCACGCGACGTCTGGGCCGAAAGCGGCATCCGCCTGGCACTGGCGGTCGCCTTCGCGCGCGCCGGCGATGCCGAGCGCGCCCTCGACCATCTCGAAAAGACGCAGTCGCAGATCGGGCCGGTGAGCTTCATCAGCATCGCCCAGAGCCCCGGCCTCGACACGCTGCGCCAGCATCCGCGCTACCTGGCGCTGGCCGCGGAGTACGAGAAGTGGAAGCAACAGTCGGCGCCATGAACAACGGCTTCTTCGGTTTGGCCGCTCGGCGGAACAACGAATTCGTTGTGGGAACGCGCAGCGATGGAGCGCCGTTCGACGAGGCATAGGCACGGCTGTTTCATGCTGCGTCCGAGGCCGATGCGCCGCCGCCCCATCTGCGCGCGATGCTTGCGGTTGAACGCCGGTCGCCGATCCCGGGCTAACATCCGCGCCAACCGCCCACGATCGAGACCCATGCCCTTGCGCTTCCTGGCCGAACTCAAACGCCGCAATGTGATCCGCATGGCCGGGCTGTACCTCGTCGGCGCCTGGCTGATCGTGCAGGTGGCAAGCACCGTGTTTCCCGCGTTCGATCTGCCCGGATGGGCACTGCGTGGCGTGATCCTGTTGCTGGGCATTGGTTTTGTGCCAACGCTGGTGTTTTCCTGGCTCTACGAGCTGACGCCCGAAGGCCTGAAGCGCGACGCCGAGGTGACGCTGGAGCAATCGATCGCCGCGCAGACCGGGCGGCGCATGGATCGGCTGATCTTTGCCGGACTGATCGCGCTGATCGCAGTCATCGCAGCGGATCGCTGGTGGCCGCGAACGCCAGCGCCGCTCCCCTCCGCGCCCGTCGCGCCGGAGCCGGCCGCTGCGCCGGCATCCGCCAGCGATCCGGCCGCTGTGCCCGCCGAATCCGCCGCCATCGACCCCAAGTCCATCGCCGTGCTGCCGTTCGTCAACATGTCCGGCGATCCCGACAACGAGTATTTCTCCGACGGGGTCAGCGAGGAAATCCTCAACGTGCTGGCCGGTTCGCCGGAACTGCGGGTTGCTGCACGCACCTCGTCGTTCTCGTTCAAGGTCAAGTCGCTGGAGGTGCCCGAGATCGCCCGGGCGCTCAACGTGCGCATGGTGCTGGAGGGCAGCGTGCGTCGCCAGGGCGACAGTGTGCGCGTCACCGCCCAGCTGATCGATGCGCAGAGCGGTTTTCACCTGTGGTCGCAGACCTTCGACCGCAAGCTGGTCGACATCTTCGCGATCCAGGACGAAATCGCGCGCGCCATTGGCGACGCGCTCAAAGTGACCCTGGGCGGCAACGAAGGGACCGTCCACGCGGCGGCCGGAACCGGCAATCTCGAGGCCTACGACCTTTATCTGCGCGGCATGGGCCTGTGGCAGCAGCGTCGTGAAGAACCGCTGTGGCAGGCGATCGCGTTGTTCGAACAGGCGACCGCGGCAGATCCGCAATTTGCGCAAGGCTACGCGGGCCTGGCCATGACTTATGCCGTCATTGGCTCCTACAGCAATCGACTTGCCTACGCGGACACCCTGGCGCGGGCGCGGGACTATGCCGAGCAGGCGCTTGCGCTCGATCCCGGCAACCCTGAACCCTATGCGGCGCTGGCGCTGGTGGCAGCCAACGAGCTCCGCCGATCCACGGCATCGGCGCTGTACCTTCGGTCGATCGCATTGCGGCCCTCATTTGCATCTGCTCACCAGTGGCAGGGCACTGCGCTGATGTCGAGCGGCGACCTTGCCGGCGGACTTGCCGCCCTCGAACGAGCGAGCAAGCTTGACCCACGCTCGTTGGTGGTTGCCCAGAACCACGCTTACGCGCTGCGGGCCCTGGGACGCGACGACGATGCCCGTGCACGCTGCATGACCGCGCTGCAGCTCGACCCCAGTTTTGGTGCGTGCTGGGAGGACGTCGGCCTCGCCGCGCTGCAGGTCGGCGATTTCGAGGCTGCGCGGTCCGCGCTGCAGAAGCAGGCCGCGCTGGACAACCCCAGCGGCGCCGATCAGGCGCGCGAGTTGGTTGAGGCGCTCGCTGGCAGTGGCGATCGGCGCGCGCTCGCGTTGCGCATGGCCGCGCACGCCTGGAACAGCAAATTCGAACCCGGCAGCGGCAACGCGCTCGAAGGCGCCAATATTCCCGCCGTCCTCATGCTGCTGGGCGAGCACGAACTTGCGCTGGAATATGTTGAACGACTTGCCGGCGAACCCGGTGGTATCGCGGACTGGGCCATCATGCTGCCGGCGTTGGACCCGATTCGCTGCCTGCAGCGGTTCAAGGCGGTCGTTGCGCAGTTGAAGACCAGCGACCCGCACGCAGCCCGGGGGTGCGTGGCGACCGAGTAGCCGCCGCGACGCGCAGATCAATCACGCAAACGCTTCAACCCGAGATCTGCAGCAAGTACCCTACGTACAGCGCATAGGCGCCGAGCAGGAACGCGCCGTTCCAGCGCGTGATCTTCAGTCCCATCAGCATCATCGGCACCAGCACCAGTGCGAATCCGATCATCACCGGGATGTCGAGCCACATCAGGGTTGGTCCGGTGGTCGGCAACGGCGTGATGATCGAAGTGATGCCAAGTACGCACAGCACATTGTAGATATTCGAGCCCAGCACGTTGCCGATGGCGATGTCGGAGTGGCCGCGGTACGCCGCCATCACGCTGGACGCCAGCTCCGGCAGCGAGGTGCCGATCGCCACGATGGTGAGGCCGATCACCAGTTCGCTCATGCCCCACATTTTTGCCAGGGTCACTGCGGCGCCGACGCAGATGTGCGCGCCACCCATCAACGCGCTCAAGCCGACGACGATCAGGCCGATCGTCCATCCAGGATCGCGATGGGTTCTCGGGTTCTCCTGGGCAAACTCATCCTGGACGACATCCGGCTCGCTTTTCGAGCACTTCAGCAGATAGAGCATGAAGGCGGCAAACGCGCCGACAAGAATGAAGCCCTCCCAACGCACCAGTTCGCCCATGCTGGCAAGACCCCAGAGCAGGAAGCTGACGGCGATCACGATCGGCAATTCGACGCGCACCATGCGCAGCTGAACCGCCAGCGGCGCAACCAGCGCCGCTAGGCCCACGATGACGCCGATATTGGCGATGCTCGACCCGACCACGTTGCCGATCGCGATGTCGGTATTGCCGTTGACCGCCGCACCGATGTTGACCGCCAGTTCGGGGGTGGAGGTTCCGAAACCGACGACCACCAGGCCGATCACGAACGGGCTGATGCCGAAGCGTTCGGCCACCGACGAGGCGCCCTTGACGAACAGGTCGGCGCCCACGCCCAGGATGGCGACACCGACGGCGAGGATGACAAACTGCAGCAGCATGGGAGAGGAAAGTCGAGGCTGAATCCGTGAAGGCTAGCAGAGGGCCGAAGGCAAGCCGTGCACATCTTGTGTGCTCCAATGGACCCGCCACTGAGGCTCGATTCCGCTCATGGCTCGACAGGCTCACCACGAACGGAATCACCGCAGAGCCCGATAGCCCTGAGCCTGTCGAAGGGCCTGAGCCTGTCGAAGGGCCTGAGCCTGTCGAAGGGTGAACGGGACTTGGCAGACCCCGGCACCCTGGATCGCCGAGTTTCACTCGGCAGCTCTGGCTCTCGGACCACGGCAAAAAAGGCAGAGCGCCGACTGCAAGTCGGCGATCCGGGTCGACCGGCGCCAATCCCGGCATTCTGCAATCCCCGCGCGCCGTGAAAAGGTAACATCGCCGCACCGCCTCGGCGCCGATCGAGATTCCGCCTTTGCGCGTTTTCGCCGAACTCAAGCGTCGCAACGTCGTCCGCATGGCCGGACTGTATGTGGTCGGCGCCTGGCTGGTGGTGCAGATCGCCGACACCCTGCTGCCGATCTTCGGCACCCCCGGCTGGGTGATGCAGGCGCTGGTGGTGCTGCTGGCGCTGGGGCTGTTGCCGGCGCTGGTGTTCTCGTGGGTGTACGAGCTGACGCCCGACGGACTCAAGCGCGATGCCGGCGTGACCGCGGAACCGTCGTTCGCCGCAACCACCGGCCGGCGCATGGATCGGCTGATCTTTGCCGGTTTGATCGTCCTGATCGGCTTGATCGCTGCGGATCGGTTCTGGCCGCAGGGGTCGCCGCAGGGGTCAGAGTCGACTTTGGCCCCCTCGATCGACACCAAAGGTGAGGAATCCCTGGCCAAAGTCGACTCTGACCCCGGGCTCACAACCGACCCGATCGACCGCCGTTCCATCGCCGTGCTGCCCTTCGTCAACATGAGCCCGGATCCGGACAACGAGTTCTTCGCCGATGGCATCTCCGAGGAACTGCTGAACATCCTCGCCGGCATCGACGGCCTCAAGGTTGCCTCGCGCACGTCGGCGTTTTCGTTCAAGGGCAAGGACACGTCGATTCCGGAGATCGCGCGCCTGCTCGACGTGCATCACGTACTGGAAGGCTCGGTGCGCAAGCAGGGCAATCGCGTCAAGATCACCGCGCAGCTGATCGAGGCCGGCAGCGACGCCCATCTGTGGACGCAGACCTACCAGCGTGACCTCGATGACATCTTCCTGGTCCAGGAAGAGATCGCCATCGCCATCACCACGGCGCTGAGGGACATCCTCGGCACCCGCGAAGTCAAAGTGGACGCGCCCACCGCGGACATGGCGGCCTACCAGCGCTACCTCCATGGGCGCTCGCGCTTCTTCCAGCGTTTCGAACTGGATGAGGCGATCGACGATCTGCGTTTTGCGGTCGAGCGCGACCCGGATTTCGCCGAGGCCTGGGCGTTCCTCGCAGGCACTTATTGGCTGATCGGCTACACCAGCTATGCCAGCGAGCAGGATCGACCGGAGATGGCGCGGCTGGCCGGACCGGCAGCGGACCGCGCGATGGCGCTGAAGCCGGACATGCCGATCGCGCAGGCATTGAAGGGCCGGCTGATCATCGACTCCGACGCTCCGAATCGAGTCGCCGAAGGCATCGCTCTGATGCAGCGCGCGGTCACGCTGTCGACCTCGGACACCACGCCCAGATTGTGGCTGGCACTGATCTGGCTGGAGCTCGGTGAGATTGACCGCGCCCTGCCCTTGCTGCAGAGCGCACGTCGACAGGATCCGTTGGTGGGTATCAATCCCGGCGCTCTCGGCCTGGCCCTGGCGATCGAAGGGCGCCGCGCGGAAGCCGTGCCCCTGGTGTTGCAGGCAGTCGAACTCGACGGTCTGGCGGTCTGGGCCACCTCATTGGCCATCGACGCCGTTCATGCCGGCGACCGGGCGGGCGCCGCCGAACTGGTCGCCGCCATGCTGCCGCTGTTCAGTGAGCGATTCGCGTTGGATCGAAGCCGCGCGACCGGGCTCCTCGAGGCTCTCCAGAATCCAGCGTTGGAGCAGGAGTATCTGAAGGCGCAGTTGGCCTCGAACGTGATCAGCGACGTTTTCGTCTTCGGTCCGTCGCTGATGTTCGACCGCGGTGCGGAAGCCTTCGAGCGGGTCCAGAGCACCCGAGCGCATTCCTGGGCCATCAGCTGGTCCGCCTGGCTGCCAGCGATGCGCTGGCTCCGCGAAGACCCCCGCTATTTTCGATGGATGCAGACGCGCGGCCGGATCGAGTACTGGGACAGCCACGGCTATCCGCGCGGCTGCAGCCCGGTCGACGGCGCTGATGGCCGCCATCTTTCCTGTCCGGAGCAGCCATGAGTCTCAGGTGCACGGGCGCCGCGCGGGGCAGACGGCCTTGACCGGGAATTCCCCATGATCACCCGCCGCGTCTTCGAGCATGTCCGCAAGCAGCAATGGGCCGCGGCGTTCATCGACTTTGTGGTCGTTGTGGTGGGCATCTTCGTCGCCCTGCAGGTCGACAACTGGAACGAGAGCCGCACAAGGAACGCATCCAGGAACACGCTCTGCTGACCAGGCTCCACGCGGAAACGCGCACCCTGCTCGCAACGACCAGCGCCGAGTACACGGAATACAGGGCGCGGGGCGACGCGCTGCTCGCCGCCAACCCCGTGCTGTTTTCCCAGGAGCCTGTGCGCCCGCTGACCGTCAGGGAATGCGAAGGGATCATGGGCTCGCACGTTTACCGGCGGGGGACCGATGAATTGCCGGTCCTTGACGAAATGCTCGTCACGGGCCGTTTCGACCTGCTGCGCAATGAAGCCCTCAAGCAACAGTTGCGCGACTATGTTGTGTTTCGCGGGCGTGAGCGCAGCAACCACTATGAGCGGACCAGCGAACTCTTCCGGCTCTATAGTCGTTGGCCAGAGTTGCTCGCGGTCACCCGGGTGCCATTGGAAGCGGGCTATGCCGGTCGTTGGACGTACCTGAGCGGCGACGGCTACCGATGGTCCGGGCAGTGCGACATCGAAAGGATGCGCGAAACCGTCGGGTTCCTCAACGACTATGTCGACAATCTCGCCCGCACCGAACACACCATTCGAGTCCATCGGCAGCGCGAGCAAATGGTGCGCGCTCTCGAGCGGACGCTCGCCACCGAACTTGGCGTTGCACCGCTGACGGAGGGGCCAGACTGATGCTGCTTCGTCGTGTAATGAAGCATGTCCAGGACCAGAACTGGTTCGCCGTCGGCGTTGATTTCGTCATTGTCGTCATCGGTGTCTTCATCGGCATCCAGGTCTCCAACTGGAACGCGGCACGCGAGGACCGCTCCAACGAGACGCTCTATCTGGGCTACCTCGCCGAGGACCTGCAAAGCGATCTGCGCAAGCTCGACAACGTGTCCAGCGTCTCCGAGTGGCGGATGTCGGCGCTCGCAGCGGTCATCACGGCCGCCACCGGTGAGCCGATGCCAAGCATGAGGGCGATGCCCGAGGGCGACGTGCCCATCGAAAGCGCAGCGGACTATCAGCCGACGGCTTCCCAATCGGTCATCATGGCCATGTCCTTGCTGGCGACCTTCGACAGTTCCAATCTTGCCTACAGCACCTTGGTCAGCACCGGCGGCGTTCGGCTGGTGCGCAATCAGGAGCTGACGCGGGGAATGCAGGAATACGATGCGGCCGTTCGTGATCTGCAGCGCATCGAGTCGCGATTGACCATCTATCGCGACGAGCTTGCGCGGGCCTTGCAACAGGCAGGTGTTGCCTGGATCGACCCGATGAGCGTGGCAGCCGCGGCTGAAGTGGCCAGAAATCATCCCGGATTGTTGGCCGCGATGAAAAACTTCTGGTCCTTCAACGGCTACCATCTGCGAACCCTCGGAGCCGTTCGGCGCCTGGCAGCCGAGCTCAAGGCGACCGCCGAACGCGAGGCCACAGCATGATCCTGCGCCGCATTGCCGAAGAGCCAGCAGCATGAGCTTCCTCGCCGAACTCAAGCGCCGCAATGTCATCCGCATGGCCGGGCTGTATCTGGTCGGCGCGTGGTTGCTGATCCAGATTGCCGAGACCCTGTTGCCCGCCTTCGACGTGCCGGGCTGGGTGCTGCGCGCGATCATCATCGTGCTCGCACTCGGATTCCTGCCGGCGCTGGTGTTTTCGTGGGTCTACGAGCTGACGCCGGAGGGCTTGAAGCGCGATGCCGAGGTCGATCCGGCCCGCTCGATCGCGCCACGAACCGCGCAGCGGATGGACCGGCTGATCCTGGCAGGACTCGCCGCCGTGATCCTGGTGGTCGCGGCGGATCGCTTCTGGCCGCGCGAGGAAGAAAAGGCGGGGTCAGAGTCGACTTTGGTCAAGGAGTCCTCACCATCCACGTCGACCGCGGGTGCCAAAGTCGACTCTGACCCCGGCCCCGCCCGTTCGATCGCCGTGCTGCCCTTCGTCAACATGAGCGCCGATCCCGAGCAGGAGTACTTCTCCGACGGCCTGTCGGAAGAGATCCTCAACCTGCTGGCGCAGATCCGCGAGCTGAAAGTCAGCGGTCGCACCTCGTCGTTTTCGTTCAAGGGCAAGGACACGCCGATTCCAGAGATCGGCCAGGCCGCGCCGTGGAACTCCTCGCCGAACTCAAGCGCCGCAACGTGATCCGGGTTGCCGGGCTGTACGTGGTCGGGGCCTGGCTGGTGGTGCAGGTGGCCGCCACGGTGCTGCCCGCGTTCGCCATTCCCGATTGGGTGCTGCGCGCCACCATCATCCTGTTGGCGATCGGCTTCATTCCAGCGTTGGTGTTCTCCTGGGTGTTCGAGCTGACAGCGGACGGACTCAAGCGCGAAAGCGAGATCGACCCGGCGCAGGAGCGAACCGTCCACACCGCGCGCAAACTTGATGCGGCGGTGATCGTTCTGCTGCTGTGTGTCGGCGCGTTGACGCTGTGGCGGCCGGATCTGCGCTCGAAAGACGATGCCGACGTGACGCCGATGACCCGCGCGTCCGAAGCGGTACCCGACCCGGCATCGAATGCAAAGGACGCAACCGCAAGCGCGGCCGGGCCGTCGATCGCCGTGCTGCCCTTCCTCAACATGAGTCCGGACGCCGACAACGCCTACTTCGCCGACGGCATCTCCGAGGAATTGCTGAATGTGCTGGCGCGCATCGATGGCTTGAAGGTCGCCTCGCGCACCTCGGCGTTCACCTTCAAGGGCAAGGACACGCCGATTCCAGAAATCGCCCGCCTGCTCGGTGTGCAGCATGTGCTGGAAGGCTCGGTGCGCAAGCAGGGTCAGCGCGTGCGCATCACCGCGCAGTTGATCCATGCCGGCGACGATGGCCATCGGTGGTCGCAAACTTACGATCGCGAACTCACCGACATCTTCGGCGTCCAGCAGGAAATCGCCGAGGCGATTGCCGGCGAGCTGGGCGGCCTGCTCGGCGCAGCGGATCTGAAGGTCGCCGCACCGACTGCCGACCTGGTCGCCTACGAGCGCTTCCTGCGCGGTCGCGCGCGCTTCCATCAGCGCGCGGAATTGGTCGACGCGCTGGCCGATCTCGAGTTCGCCGTAGCGAAAGACCCGCAGTTCGCCGATGCCTGGATCTACCTCGCCGCCACCAATGCAGTGTTCAGCGGCTACTCCGACGCACTCTCGCGTGCGCATATCCGGGCGGCGGCGCGCAAGGCTGTGACCCGCGCGCAGGCGTTGCGGCCGAATGATCCGATGGTGCTCGGGGTGCGCGGCCGGCTTGAGTCGGAGGATGGAAACATCGTCGCCGCACTCGATCTGTTCGAACAGGCGAGCCGGCTGGCGCGGCAGGATTCCACTCCGCTGTTGTGGCTGGGCATTACCCTGATCGTGGCGGGTTACGCCGAGGACGGGATCGAAGTGCTGGAGCGCGCGGTACGCATGGATCCGCTGGTCGGCATCAACCACGGATCGCTCGCCGCCGGCTATTTCTGCGCCGGGCAGTTCGAGCGCGGCGCGGCCAGCGCCCGCATGGGTGCCAACGGTGGATGGCCAGCCGGGCTTGCCATGCAGATGATCGAAATGGCGGCCAGCGGAGACCGGACCGGGGCTGCGAACCTGATCCAGGGCGACCTCGCCACCTTTCTGTTCCCACCCGGGACCACCAGCGCCCAGCGTGAAGCCTTCATCGCCGCGGTGCGCGACCCTGCCGCCGTTGACGCCTGGCTGGCGCTGCATGAAGTGCCGCCGGAGACGTGGCGTCTGCCGCCCGAAGCGCTGGCCGCGATGGACCGCTTCGACCCCCTCCTCGACTGGTTCACGCCCGCGCGATTCGAGAACATCGAACAGCGCCCGCAGGTATGGATGCTGCGCAGCTTCTGGCTGCCCTCGACCCGGGCCCTGCGCGAAGACCCGCGCTTCATCCCGATCGCCAAGGCCGACGGTTTGATCGATCTCTGGGAGGAACGCGGCTACCCGCCCGGCTGTCGCCGCGCCCTGGACGCCCGCGGCGATCATCTGGATTGCTCGGGGCAGGCGCCGTGATCGAGAGAAGCGGAGATGGAGCCACAAGGCGGCCGAACTTCCGCGTCGAACGCCGCCTCACCTCGATCGTGGGCGACCAACAGGGCTTGCCGCAATACTGTTCAGCGAATCCCGTTCGCCCTGAGCTTGTCGAAGGGCGTGCCTGTTGCGCCTGGGCTTCGACAGGCTCAGTCCGAACGGAATCCCAACCAACTGAACAGTATTGAGGCTTGCCGCCCTGTCATCGTGAACTCGCCGGCCCGCGACCTGGCGCAGACAGTGTCAGGATGAATCCACCGGAAACGGCTGATTCCACCATGACGATCAATATCAAAGACACCGACGCCGCGCATCGGCACGCCGACCCTGTTCGAGGCCTCCGGCATGCTGACACGCTGGTTCGGCGAGGCCGCCGACGCGGCGCTGCTGGCGTGCTGGCCTCCTGGCGCGCGCATCGCTTCCCGCCCGTCGGCCGGCCGGTCGGTGCGGAGGATTTTGCGTGCGATTGAGGGCCGGCCGGGTGGCGCCCGCTCTCGCACGGGGGAATGCGCGATGCTGATGCGTCGCATCGTCGCGTCGCCGCCGGTAACCTGCTGGATCGCCGAATTTCACTGGGCTGTGGCGGCATACACTGACGGTCTGCGATCCGGGTAGCGGCCATGACGACGCCATATCACTGTTTTGCCCGGGGGATGCTGGTCAGTTGCCGCCACTGGATTCCGCGGGACGCCATCGAATACGGCGCCACCGAGTCGATCCTGCCGGCCGTGGGCTGCAACCGACTGCACTGCCACGACTGCGGTGCCGCGTTGCGGGTTCTGCCCGGGTGGTGTCCATCTGCCCATGCCCAGGTGCCTGCGGAGCAGGTGTACCTTGCGGCCGATCCGGCGGCTGTCGCCGGCCTCGAGCGCGACAGCCTGGCGAACCTGTATGCCTGCCGTTGCTGCTTGCACGCGGAGCGCAACACGCAATCGCTGGAAAGCATCGACGACCGGCGCATGCTCGATCTGCCCTGGGCCTGCGCGGGCCATCCTCGCGCACAGTGGCCGGCGCAACTGGATGGCGACCGGATCGATCTCGACGTCGACCTGCACGGCACGGCGCGCATGCTGCTGTTGGCGCGCTTGCCGCGAAACCCGCATCCGGCAATCGCGACGCTGCCCGGGTTCCAGGCGGTGCGCGTGTACCGATTGCTCGAATCGTCCAGCGTTCGGGCGGCACTGACGGCCAGCGTGTGCGGAAACCTGACCGATCCGGACCCGCGCCTGCGCAAGGCCGCATTGGGTTACTGCCGCCTGCTGCCCCGTGCCAGCGGCGTCGAACGGGTGCTGACGCTGCGCCACAAGCGCCTGCTGTGGGCGGCCGTCGACCCGGACGAAAGCCAGCGCACCTTGCGCCACACCCTGCGACTGGCGCTCGACGCCATCGAGCGCGCCAACCGCGAAGGCCGCCGGGACCGGTCCTGACTGGACTCCTGGATCGCCGAGTTGCACTCGGCTGCTCTGGCTCTCGAACCGCGGCAAAAGCTGAAGCGCCGACTGCAAGTCGGCGATCCGGATCGAACAGCGTAAGTCCGCCCCGCCGCACGCCCTTCCCGCCGCGACAAGGTAACATCCGCGCATCCGCCTCGGCGCCGATCGAGATCTCCGCCTTTGCGCGTCCTCGCCGAACTCAAGCGCCGCAACGTCCTGCGCATGGCCGGGTTGTATCTGGTCGCGGCCTGGCTGATCGTGCAGGTGGCCGACACCTTGCTGCCGGTGTTCGAGGCGCCGTCCTGGGTGATGAAGGTGCTGGTCGGCCTGCTCGCGGTCGGCGCGCTGCCGGCGCTGATCTTCAGTTGGGTGTTCGAGCTGACGCCGCAGGGCTTGAAGCGCGAGCAGGAGGTCGATCGCTCGCCGGGCAGCGTCGACCATACCGCGCGCAAGCTCGACATCGCGGTGATCGCGCTGCTGCTCGTCATCGGGGTGCTGATGATCTGGCGGCCCGGGGCGAAAGAGGGGTCGGAGTCGACCGTCGCTGCGGACTCCGCTGGTTTCGCCGCCGGATCGGGTGCGGCAAGCGACGCGGTCCCCACCACCGATCGTCGACCGGCGCGTTCCATCGCCGTGCTCGCCTTCGACGATCTCAGCGCCGAGGGCGACCAGGCCTATTTCGCCGAGGGCGTCTCCGAGGAACTGCTGAACCTGCTCGCGCGCGTCGACGACTTCAAGGTTGCGGCGCGCACCTCGTCGTTCAAGTTCAAGGGCCAGCAGGTCGACATCGGCGAGATCGGCCGCGCGTTGAACGTCGAGTCGGTGCTGGAAGGTTCGGTGCGCAAGGCCGGCAACCAGATCCGGGTCACCGCGCAGTTGATCAACGTGGCCGACGGCTTCCATCTGTGGTCGGCCAGTTACGATCGCGAACTGGCGAACATCTTCGCGGTGCAGGACGAAATCGCCGCGGCGATCGTGCAGGCGCTGAAACTGAAACTCGATCTCGTCAGCGCCACCGCCGGTCGCACCGAGAACACCGAGGCTTACGACCACTACCTGCGCGGCCGCGATCTGGCCCGTGCGCCGACCCGGTCGGGGCTGTTGCGCGCAATCGAACAGTACGAGAAGGCGGTGGCGCTGGATCCCAACTTCGCTGCCGCCTACGCCGGCATCGCCGATGCCTGGGTCTGGCTGGAGGACTTCGGCGGCGTGAAGTCCAGCGAGTCCTTCCCGCGTGCCGAACAGGCGGCCAAGCGTGCGCTGGCGATCGACCCCGAATCGGCCGAGGCCAACGCGGCGATCGCCTTCGTGCTCGATCGCTATCACGACGATGCGGTCGCAGCGCGCAAGGCCTTCGAGCGCACCCTGCAGCTCAATCCCAATTACGTCCCCGCCTACAACCTCTACGCCGACACGCTGTACGACCTCGGCGAGTTCGAACTTGCGCTGGAAAATCGGCGGCAGGCGGTTGAACGCGATCCGCTGGCAGTGTTCTTCCGCGCGCGGCTGGCCAACACGCTGATGAACCTGCGGCGCGACGACGAGGCGCGTTCGATCCTCGACCAGATGTTCGAGGAGTTTCCCGACGACAGTTTTGCCCACGAGGAAATGGGCAACCTGGCGCAGAAGCGAGGGCAGTTCGCGGCAGCCTTCCGGCACTACCGCTTCCTGCACGACGCACGACCCGGAGACCCGTTCGCCGCCGCGCAACTGGCCCGACTGGCCATGCTGTTCGAAGATCGCGCGCTGGAACGGGCATGGGTAGACGCCAGCCGTGCCCGTGGCGAAGACAATCGCTGGGAACTGCTCGCGCGCACCTGGCTGGGCTTCGCCCATGGCGATTGGGAGGCCCTGGAGAGCGTGGCCGCGCTGCATGCGGGATATCGCGGCGCGCAGCTTCGCGGCGCCGTGGCCGCGCGCCGCGGTCAGTGGCCGGAGGCGCGTCGGCATCTGCTCGAGGCGGTTGACCTCGCCAAGGCCAAGCCTGGCGATCTGGATCTTCGACTGGCGACGGTTCCGCTGATCGACCTGGCCTGGGTCGAGCGCGAACTGGGTCTCGACGGTTGGCAGGAGCGGCTGACTCCGGTGCGCACGACGCTGGAGAAGTACCAGGCCTTCGGCATCGACGATCTCAACCTCCACGACGCCGCCAACTACAACCGCGCGCGCCTGGAGGCGTTGATGGGCCACCGCGAAGCCGCGCTGGCGGCCCTGCGCGACGCCTCGCCAAGCCGCGTCCCCCCCGAGTTCCTGCAGCACGACCCGGTGTTCGCCGCCTGGCAAAATGATCCCGAATTCCTTGCCCTGGTCGCCGACAAGCGCGCACACGCCGCGGCCGAGCGCGCCCAGCTTGAAGGCGTATCGCTGCTGCCATGAGCTTCCTCGCCGAACTCAAGCGCCGCAATGTCATCCGCATGGCCGGGCTGTATCTGGTCGGCGCGTGGTTGCTGATCCAGATTGCCGAGACCCTGTTGCCCGCCTTCGACGTGCCGGGCTGGGTGCTGCGCGCGATCATCATCGTGCTTGCGCTCGGGTTCCTGCCGGCGCTGGTGTTCTCGTGGGTCTACGAACTGACGCCGGAGGGCTTGAAGCGCGATGCCGAGGTCGATCCGACCCGCTCGATCGCGCCGCAAACCGCGCAGCGGATGGACCGGCTGATCCTGGCCGGACTCGCCGCCGTGATCGTGGTCGTCGCCGCGGATCGCTTCTGGCCGCGCGCGGAAAAAGCGGGGTCAGAGTCGACTTTGGTCAAGGATTCCTCACCATCAGCATCGTCCGCCGGTGCCAAAGTCGACTCTTACCCCGGCCTCGCCCGCTCGATCGCCGTGCTGCCCTTCGTCAACATGAGCGCCGATCCCGAGCAGGAGTACTTCTCCGACGGTCTGTCGGAAGAGATCCTCAATCTGCTGGCGCAGATTCGCGAGTTGAAGGTCAGCGGCCGCACGTCCTCGTTTTCGTTCAAGGGCAAGGACACGCCGATTCCGGAGATCGGCCAGTTGCTCGGCGTTGCCCATGTGCTGGAAGGCAGCGTGCGCAAGTCCGGCGATCGGCTGCGGATCACCGCCCAGTTGATCGAGACCGACAGCGGCTTTCACCTGTGGTCGGAGACTTTCGATCGGGAGATGCAGGACATCTTCGTGATCCAGACCGAGATCGCCGGGTCCATCGCCGAGGCACTGAAGATGAGCCTGCTGGGCCGGGATCAGGCCGCGCCGGTGGCGCAGACGGCGGCCTCGCTGCCGGCATACGATCTGTTCCTGCAGGCGCGCCGGCTGATCCAGGGGCGTACCAAGAGCGGGCTGGAAGCCGCGCGCAAGCTGCTCGACGAGGCGCTCATGCTCGATCCCGACTACGCCGCGGCACTGGTGGCCTCCGCGCAGGCGGTGCTGCTGCTGCACGACGGGGTGACGGCGTACGGCAACATCCCGCCCGAAGATGCGGCGGCCATCGCCCAGGCGCTGCTGGACCGGGCGCTGGCGCTGGACCCCGGCCTGGCCGAGGCGCACGCGGTGCAGGGCCTGCTGTATGGCGATGTGCGGCGCGACTACCTGCGCGCGGAAGCGGCGCTGACTCGCGCGCTGGCGCTGAACCCCAGCCTGTCCGATGCGCTGCACTGGCGTGCGGAGGTGCTTGGCAACACCGGGCGCCTGCGCGAGCAGTTGGCCGCACGACGCAAGCTGGCCGGTTTCGACCCGTTCAATTTGGCCAATCTGGACTCGCTGGCCTGGAATCTGCTGGACGCGGGAGAACCGGCCGAAGCCGAGGCCGTGGCACTGCGGCTGCAGCGCGCCTATCCCGACAACCCGCAAGGCTTTTCGACTCAGACCGGGGCCCTGCTCAGCGCCGGTCGCCTGGCCGAAGCCACCGTGCCGGCGGCGCAGGTGCTGGCGCTGGCGCCTGGAGGCGCCCTCGGGCCGACCTTGAACGGCTGGATTTACTACGCCCTCGGGGACTTCGACCGGGTGCTACAGACGGATCGGCAGCGTGACGCGGCGCTGATCGGACTGGGTCGGGTTGATGAGGCGGTGGCCGCGGCCCGCGAACGCTCGACGTTGGCGCCCGAGGACCTCGGCGCCGCAACCGCTTTGCTGTTCACCCTGTCGCAATCCGGTCGCCACGACGAGGTGCTGACGCTGTATCGCCAGCGCTGGGGCGACCTTCAGGGACTGGACGCGGCCTTTGGCGCTGGCGAGTCCGGCGTGCAGGCGCCGATTGCCATCGCCCAGAAGGCGCTGGGCGAGCAGCAGGCGCTGACCCAAACCCTGGCGCACTGGCGCGAGCGCCTCGACTTCAAGCGCGAACACGGTCATGTGGGGCGCAATTTCCGCATGACGGAAGCACGCTACCTGGCACTGGCCGGCGAGCGCACCGCAGCGCTGGCGGCTCTGACCGCGGCCATCGACGTTGGCGCCCGCGACCCGCTGCTGGGCAAAGATCCGGCGTTCGCCGAATTGCGCGACGACCCGGCGTTCCAGACCCAGATCCGCCGCATGATCGAACTGATCAACATCGAGCGCGCCAAGCTCGACATGGCGCCGCTGCCGTGAGTTCGCAACCATTCGGTGAACCCATCGCGATACCGTTCGTCCTGGTCGTTCCCACAGGCTCGATGCGCGAACAAGCCGCGCCCAACGTCACGGCACATCAGCTATCGATCGGGTCGACGACCTCAAGGAACTTGAACTTGTGAAAGTCGGTATCGCGGGTCACGATCCTGGTGATGCCGTGCTCGCGCATCAGCACGGCAGTGTGAGCGTCGTGCAGGATGTTGCCGCGCAGGTGCGGCAGCTCGGCGAGCGTTGCGGCCAGCACCTTGGCGTGACGATCAGTGGCCAGGAGCAGTGATGCGGAGGGTGCAGCCAGCACCGCCTCGAGAAACGCCCATGCAGAGTTCGCGGCAAATGGCTTCTGGAAAACCCGCGGATGGGTGCTGACCCGGAGAAATTCGTGGCAGATGCTCCAGGTCAGGTACCACGGCGAGGATTGTCGTCGCCATAGTTCGAGCTGTGCGCGGCAGGGTTCATGGAACTCCGAGTCCTGATCTGCCGCATAGATCAGTACGTTGGTATCGACGACGAACATTCAGCGTTCGTCCATCGCGTCCATCAGCACGTCACGGTCCGCGACGTCGATCCTGTGACCTCCGCTGCGCAGCGTTGGCAGAACCGGAAGCACCGACTCCGTGTTCTCCCGGCCGGACTGGAACAGCAATCGCAGCCCAGCCTCGACCAGTTCAGACATCGTGCGCTGGCGCTTGGCCGCCTCCTGGCGCAGCAGCGCCATGACGGTGTCGTCGATATTGAGTGTAGTTTTCATATGGGAAACCATATCGGCGATATGGATGTATGTCAAATTGCTCTCGCAGAGTATTGCTGCCTGAAGGCCTGAAAGCAGATTGCCGCGCATGCGCTGCTCGTCGATGCAAAAGACGACGACGCCAGATCGTTCCATACCTTGAACGGCTGGCTCCCCTAGCCCATCTTCGTCACCAGAAAAATAATATTCATGCAAAACAGTAAGATAGGCGCTTTTTCCCGGGCG
>JAIMJQ010000134.1 GCA_020693165.1 Xanthomonas sp.
CGTCCGGATAAATCCGGACCCACCAGAGCTGAAGAGCGTCCAGACAAGTCCGGACCCACCAGAGCTGAAGAGCGTCCGGATAAATCCGGACCCACCAGAGTTGAAGAGAGTCCAGACAAGTCCGGGCCCACAAGAGCCAGCTCTCACACCTTGTCGAACACCACCCGCCCGCCCTCGGCCCTTGCCCGCACGGTATCGCGCGGGGCGTAGCGTCCGGCCAGCACTTCCTTGGCCAGCGGGTTTTCGATCAGGGTCTGGATCGCGCGCTTGAGCGGGCGGGCGCCGTAGACCGGGTCGTAACCGTAGTTGCCGATCAGCGTCAGCGCCGATTCGTCCATTTCGAAGCGGATGTCGCGCTCGGCCAGGCGCTGCGCCAGATGCTGGGTCTGGATCAGCGCGATGCGGGCAATGGCAGCCTTGTCGAGCGGGTGGAACACCACCAGTTCGTCGAGGCGATTGATGAACTCGGGACGGAAGTGCTGCTGCACGATCTCCATCACCGAGTTCTTCATGCGCGCGTAATTGTCCTCGCCGGCAAGCTCCTGGATCACCTGCGAGCCCAAGTTGCTGGTCATCACGATCACCGTGTTGCGGAAGTCCACGGTGCGGCCTTGGCCGTCGGTCAGGCGACCATCGTCGAGGACCTGCAGCAGCACGTTGAACACATCGTGGTGCGCCTTCTCGACCTCGTCGAGCAGGATCACGCTGTACGGTCGACGGCGCACGGCTTCGGTCAGATAGCCGCCCTCTTCATAGCCGACGTAACCCGGAGGCGCCCCGATCAGTCGACTCACCGAGTGCTTCTCCATGAACTCGCTCATGTCGATGCGCACCATCGCTTCCTCGGTGTCGAACAGGAAGTTGGCCAGCGCCTTGCACAGCTCGGTCTTGCCGACGCCGGTGGGGCCGAGGAACAGGAACGAGCCATTCGGGCGCTTGGGATCGGACAGGCCCGCGCGCGAGCGGCGGATCGCATCGGCCACCGCGCTGACCGCCTCGTTCTGACCAACCACGCGCTGGTGCAGTTCGTCTTCCATGCGCAGCAGCTTCTCGCGCTCGCCTTCGAGCATCTTCGACACCGGAATGCCGGTCCAGCGGCTGACCACCTCGGCAATCTCGTCCTCGGTGACCTTGTTCTTCAGCAGCGTGAAGCCCTTGTGCTCGGTCGCGCGCGCGGCCGCCAGTTGTTTCTCCAGCTCCGGAATATGGCCGTACTGCAGCTCGGCCATCTTCGCCAGGTCCTGCGCGCGCTTGGCGGCGTCGAACTCGTAGCGGGCGCGCTCCAGTTGCTCCTTGATGCTGGTTTCGCCGGAGACCGCAGCCTTCTCGCCCTTGAGGATCTCTTCGAGGTCCGACAGCTCGCGGCCGAGCTTGTCGATCTGCTCCTCCAGTTCGCGCAGGCGCTGCTTGCTGGCCTCGTCGGTTTCCTTTTTCAGCGCCTCGCGCTGCATCTTCAGCTGGATCAGGCGTCGCTCCAGGCGGTCCATCTCTTCCGGCTTCGAATCCATCTCCATGCGGATGCGGCTGGCCGCCTCGTCCATCAGGTCGATCGCCTTGTCCGGCAACTGGCGGTCGGCGATATAGCGATGCGACAGCGTCGCCGCGGCGACGATCGCCGGATCGGTGATCTCGACCTTGTGGTGCAGCGCGTAGCGTTCCTTCAAGCCGCGCAGGATGGCGATGGTGTCCTCGACCGAGGGCTCGCCGACGAAAACCTTCTGGAAGCGGCGCTCCAGCGCGGCGTCCTTCTCGACATACTTGCGGTACTCGTCGAGCGTGGTCGCGCCGATGCAGTGCAACTCGCCGCGCGCAAGCGCCGGCTTGAGCATGTTGCCGGCGTCCATCGAACCTTCGGCCTTGCCGGCGCCGACCATCGTGTGCAGTTCGTCGATGAACAGGATGACCTGCCCTTCCTGCTTGGCCAGGTCGTTGAGCACACCCTTGAGGCGCTCCTCGAACTCGCCGCGGAACTTGGCGCCGGCGATCAGCGCGCCCATGTCGAGCGACAGCACGCGCTTGCCGCGGATGCCCTCGGGCACTTCGTCGTCGACGATGCGCTGCGCCAGCCCTTCGACGATGGCAGTCTTGCCGACGCCGGGCTCGCCGATCAGCACCGGATTGTTCTTGGTGCGCCGCTGCAGCACCTGGATGGTGCGGCGAATTTCCTCGTCGCGACCGATGACCGGATCGATCTTGCCTTCTTCGGCACGTTTGGTGAGGTCGATGGTGTACTTCTCCAGCGCCTGGCGCTGTTCCTCGGCGTTGGCGTCCTGCACCTTCTCGCCGCCACGCATGCCGGCGATCGCCTGCTCGATGCGCGCCTTGTCGGCCCCGGCGGCTTTCAGCGCCTTGCCGACCTCGCCCTTGTCGTCGAGCGCCGCAAGCACATACAGTTCGCTGGCGATGAACTGATCGCCACGCTGCTGCGCCAGCTTGTCGGTCAGCATCAACAAGCGATTCAGATCATTGCTGATGCTGACATTGCCCTCGTTGCCCTTGACCTGCGGCAGGCGGTCGAAGACTTCAGCGAGCTTGGCCCGAAGGGCGGCAACGTTGACACCGGCCTGGCTGAGCAACGGCCGGGTCGAGCCGCCCTGCTGGTCGAGCAACGCGATCAGCACATGCACCGGCTCGATGACATTGTGATCGCGACCGACTGCCAGTGACTGGGCGTCAGCCAGCGCCTGCTGAAACTTGGAAGTGAGCTTGTCCATACGCATGATTTATCTCCGGGCACGCAGCTGCGGTGATGATCGATGCGAGTTGAATGCGGGTGTATTGATTCAGTTCAAGGGGATTGAAAAGCGGCGCGGCGCAAGGGGCGACTGCTCTGGTGGGTCCAGACCTGTCCGAACGCTCCGGCCGGTGCTCTGGTGGGTCCAGACCTGTCCGAACGCTCCGGCCGGTGCTCTGGTGGGTCCAGACTTGTCTGGACGCTCCGGCTGGTGCTCTGGTGGGTCCAGACT
>JAIMJQ010000071.1:0-214 GCA_020693165.1 Xanthomonas sp.
CTTGCGCTTCGCGAAAGCTCAAGGCGGCACCAATGGCGCAAAGTGCGCTGGGTGCATCGAACTCGGCACGCCCGCGTCCTTCGACTGTTTCCCCCAAAAAGCGCGGGGGAAACGCTCAGGACGAACGGTTTCGCGATAGGTTTACCGAATGGTTACCCCGGCTCTCACCAAAAATCTCACACGCCATTGATTAGTAACGGTTTATAGCTTTCGT
>JAIMJQ010000071.1:444-19109 GCA_020693165.1 Xanthomonas sp.
AGCCGAAAACCGTCTACCTCACCCTGCCGGTTTCCACGTCGCGCTGCCGAGCATCCACTCGCCATCGACGAAGCGCCACGCGCTCTCGGTATTGAACAGCTGCCCGGATTCGGGAATCAGGCCGCCGCTGCCGCCGGTGACCAGGATGCGCATGCGCACCACGGCGCGATCGCCATGCATCTCGATCTCGATCCCGCTCTTGACCACGCGAATGCTCTGGTGGCGCAACGACACCATGCGCAGCAGGCGATCGAGTCCGGTGCGGTCGTATTCGCTGCTGTTGCCGACGAAGTCCTCGGCGACGTGCGCCATGAAGTCGGAGACATCGCGCTCTTCGCCCGCGGTCTGCAGCGCGTCCAGTGTGTCGCGCAGCGCCTGTTCGCTCGGATTGCGTGCGCAAGCAGCCAGCGCGAACACCGCGATAACGCAGCACCAGCCGGCCAGCCAGCGTCTGATTCGAGATTTACCGAGTCCTTGCATGACATCCCCCGGCATTGCGGTTATTTTCGGGAAAACGGGTCGGGACGATAAGTCCCGGCATCACGGTAGCGAATATCCGAGGAGGGGAACGATGAGCACCGCACAGGCGCAACCGTGGCTTGCACAGTACCCGACGGGTACGCCGGCAACGATCGACACCAACGAATACCGCTCCGTCGCCGAGGTGATGAAGGCGGCCTTCGACCGTTTCCGGCACCGCCCCGCCTTCGTCAACATGGACAAGGTGATGAGCTATGGCGACCTCGACCAGGCGAGCTTGCGGTTCGGATGCTACCTGCGCAACCACCTGGGCCTGAAGAAGGGCGACCGCGTCGCCATCATGCTGCCGAATGTGCTGCAGTACCCGGTCGCGCTGCTCGGAATCCTGCGCGCCGGGCTGACCGTGGTCAACACCAATCCGATGTACACGGCGCGCGAGCTCAAGCACCAGCTGAATGACTCCGGCGCCGCCGCGATCCTGGTGCTGGAAAACTTCGCGACCACGCTCGAGGAGGTGATCAAGGACACCACGGTCAAGCACGTGGTCACCACGGCGGTCGGCGATCTGCTCGGCTTCCCGAAGTCGCTGATCGTCAATTTCGTGGTCAAGTACCGCAAGAAGGCGGTTCCGCCGTTCAACCTGCCGGGCGCGGTCAAGTTCAACGACGCCCTCAGCAAGGGCGCCGGCCAGTCGTTGCCGCCGACCGACATCGGCCCCGAGGATCTCGCCTTCCTGCAATACACCGGCGGCACCACCGGCGTCTCCAAGGGCGCGATGCTGACCCACCGCAACATGATCGCGAACATGCTGCAGGTGAAGCATTGGTTCGGCCCGAACGTGAAAGAAGGCGAAGAGACCATCATCACCGCGTTGCCGCTCTACCACATCTTCGCACTGACCTGCAATTGCCTGGTGTTCATGAATGTCGGCGGCTTGAACGTGCTGATCACCAATCCGCGCGACATGGCGGGATTCGTCAAGGAAATCGGCAAGTACCGATTCACCATCATCACCGGCGTCAACACCCTGTTCAACGGGCTGCTGAACACCCCGGGTTTCAGCGACCTCGACTTCAGCACGCTGAAGCTGTCGATGGGCGGCGGCATGGCGGTGCAGCGCGCGGTGGCGGAGAAGTGGCAGCAAGTCACTCATTGCGCGCTGTTCGAAGGTTACGGCATGACCGAGAGCTCACCAGTGGCCACGGTCAATCTTCCTGACGCCAGGGAATTCAGCGGATCGATCGGTGTGCCGGCGCCGAGCACGGAGCTGTCGATCCAGGACGATGACGGCAAGCTGCTGGCCCAAGGTGAGGTCGGCGAGATCTGCATCCGCGGGCCACAGGTGATGAAGGGTTACTGGCAACGGCCGGAGGAAACGGCAAAGTCCATCACGCCCGACGGCTGGCTGCGCACCGGCGACATCGGCAAGATGGACGAGCGCGGCTTCTTCTACATCGTCGATCGCAAGAAGGACATGATCCTGGTGTCAGGTTTCAACGTCTATCCGAACGAGATCGAAGATGTCGTCGCCACCCATCCGGGCGTGCTTGAGGTTGCCGCTGTAGGTATTCCCGATGACAAGTCGGGCGAAGCGGTGAAGCTGGTCATCGTCAAGAAAGATCCGAATCTCACGATCGACGACGTCAAGGCGCACTGCAGGGCACAGCTGACCGGATACAAGCAGCCGAAAGTCATCGAATTCCGCGCCGAGTTGCCAAAAACCAATGTCGGCAAGATCCTGCGCCGTGAACTGCGCGACTCGCCGACCTCGGTGCACAAGATTCCGGGAGCTTGAAGAGCGGTTTCTGGTTGTTGGTTACTGGTTGTTGGCGGCGAGAACGAAAAGAGCGCTGGTGTCGCCTTTGCTGCCAACAACCAGGAACCAGCCACCAACAACCGCTGCATGGACCTACCTTCCGAGCAGCACCAGCGACAACCACGGCACGTAGGTGATCACCAGCGTGCACGCGAACAGCAGCACGAAGAACGGCCAGCTGGCGCGGATGACTTCGGTCACCGGCCGCTGGAAGCGGTAGGCGGCGATGAACAGGTTCATGCCGAGCGGCGCCAGGAACAGGCCAATCTGCAGGTTGGCGAGGAACAGGATGCCGAAATGCACCGGGTCCAGCCCGAAGCCGGTCGCGATCGGCAGCACCAGCGGCGTCAGCACGACGATCGCCGGGTAACCCTCCAGCAGCATCCCGAAGAACAGCAGGAACACATTCAGCACCAGCAGGAACAGCCATTTCTGGCTGACGTGAGCCTGTACCCACTCGAACAGGTGCGTCGGAATCTCCGCATCGATCAGATAGTTGGTCAGCGCGAAAGCGGCGCCCAGGATCAGCAGGATGCCGCCAACCAGCATCATCGCCTCGCGCACAATTCGCGGCAGCTGCATCCAGGCGATCTCGCGGCGGATGACGATCGTCACCAGGAACACGTAAACCGCAGTCAAGGCCGCTGCCTCGGACGGCGCGATGCGACCGGAGTAGATGCCACCGAGCACCAGCACCGGCAGCGGCAATTCCCAGCGCGCATCCCACACCGCGGCGCGCGCATCGCGCCAGTCGAAGCGGCGTTCCTCGCGCGGAATGCGCGGCGCCTGGGTGATCGCGTACACCGACAGCACCACCAGCATCAGCATGCCGGGAATGATGCCGGCGAGAAACAACTGCTCGACCGACACCGGTGGCGTGGTGTTCAACTGCTGGGCGACGACGCCGTAGATGATCAATGGCAGCGATGGTGCGAACAGCAGGCCGAGGCTGCCCGAGGCGGTGACCAGCCCGAGCCCGAAGCGCTCGCTGTAGCGCCCCTGGACCAGCGCCGGAAACAGCACGGCGCCAAGGGCGACGATGGTGACGCCGGAGGCGCCGGTCAACGCGGTGAACAGCGCGCTGGCCACCAGCGCGACGATGGCGAGGCCCCCGGGCATCCAGCCAAACACCGAGGTGGTCAGGCGCACCAGCCGCCGCGGCGCGGCGCTCTCGCTGAGCAGATAGCCCGCCAGCGTGAACAGCGGGATCGCCACCAGTACCGGCATCTCGCCGATGCGGTTGATCTCGACGGCGACGACGGCGAGGTCGTAGCCCTGGGCGTGGAAACCGAGTAGCGCAATCGCCGCGATCAACGCGAAGAACGGCGCGCCGAGCAGCGCCAGCAGCAGCAAGCCGAGTGCGAGCAGCCAGATCATGGTGCGGGCAGCGCTTCGGGATCATGCCCGAGCTGTCCCAGTGCGTGCACCGCCATCAGCGCGAATACCAGTGGCAGGATGGCCAGCAGCCACCAGTTCGGCAACCCGGCGAACGCCGTACCGGCACCCTCGCGCTCGAGTACGACCAGGGTCCAGCTGGCCTGCGCCAGCAGCGCGCAGACGGCGGACGTGAAAACCGCCGTCAGCATCCGGGCGCCCTGCCCCAGTCGACCCGGCAGGCGGCGCGCCAGCACATCGATGTGCAGTTGACGGCGCTCACGCGTGGCGACCAGTGCGCCGATCAGCGCCAGCCACAGCGTGGCGGTGCGCATCAGCGGATCCAGCCAGACCGGGCCGGTCTCGAGCACCCGGAACGCCAGCTGCGCGGCCGCGGCGGCCAGCAAGCCGAGGCCAAGCGTCGCCAGCAGGGCGTCCTCGATCCGCGCCACCCATCGCGCCAGGATGCCCAGCCAGCGCATCACGGGCTCGGCGCGGCCGACTTGGTCTGCTTCAATGCGTCGAGGATCTGCGGCGACAGCAGTCCCTCGCTACCCATCCGCGCCAGCGTGCGCGTGCCGACGTCGCGCCAGGCCTGCGCCTCGGCGGCATCCGGCGCGATGATCTCGATGCCCTCGTTGCGCAGGGTTTCGCGGGTGGCCAGATCATCGGCGGCGTTGCTGGTTTCGAGGCGCGCGAAGGCAGCGTCGATGCTGGAAACCACGGCCGCCTGGTCCTCCGCCGACAGGCGTCCGAGCGCCCTCTTGTCGAGCGCGAGAATGCCGATGGTGTAGGACACCGGCAGGTCGACCATGACCTTGAGCTTGGTGGTCCACTGGAACGCCACGGCGCCTGTGGTGGTATTGCCGACGGTCTCGATCAGGCCAGTCTGCAGGCTGGTGTAGACATCACCGAGCGCCAGCTGCACCGGCGAAATCCCCGCTTCCTCGAAGGCGATGCGGCCGATGACATCGCCCTCGGGCACCCAGACCTTGGTCGAGCGCATCTGCGCCTGGGTGGCGATCGGTTGCGTGCTCATCATGTAAATGAAACCGCCCCCGGTGATGCCGGCGACGACCATGCCCTTCTGCTCGAACCCGGCCTTGATCATCGGGTCCAGCCGCTCGCGCACACGACGCACGTCGGCAACACTCTCGAAAATGAATGGCAGGCCATAGACCGCGGCATCGGCGTTGATGCCGGTCAGCTCGCTGGCAGCGAAGGCGCCGCCGTTCAACTGCCCGAGCTTGATCTTGCGCAGCACGGTTTCGCCGTTGCCCATCACGCCGCCGGGAAAGAACTTGAGTTCAACGCGGCCGGCGGTTGCCGTCTTGATCTCATCGCCCGCGGCGCGCATTTCGCGCATCCAGCCGCTGCCTTCCGGCGCCAGCGTGGCGATCTTCAGCGCTGCCGCCGAGACTGGCGTGCCGGTCGCGCACGCGGCAAACAGCACGAGCGCTGCGGATAACATTGTTCTCATTCGAAATATTCCCTGGAATTGGCCTTCAGTGCCAGCGCCTGACGCTGCGCCAGCGTGTTCATCAATGTCAGCCCCGGCACCCTGGGGTCGGCCGCCAGCGCTTCCGCGACCAGCCGGTCATGCAGCGCCTGGTCGAACACCAGCCGCGCGTAGTGGCGCGCGTAGAGCACCCGCACCATCTGGTTCTGCCCCGCCGAACGCTGCAGCGCATCCTCGAAGTGCTGTTGCGCCAGTTCCGGCTTGCCGCCATACGCGGGCGGCAACAGCGAATTCATCACGCCGAGATAGAGCTGTCCCTGGCCGCGACGAAAGTCGGGATCGAGTTCGACCGCGCGCTCGATAACCCGCCGCGCCTTCGGGATCGCTGCGATCGCGTTCCAGTCGTCGGCATGGGCCTGGATGAAGCCCGACCAGGCTGAACCGAGGCAGTGCAGCATGTCGACATGGGCCGAGGTTGCGGCCGACATCGCGGCGTCCACCACCTCGAACTTACGCTTGCTGAGCTCGCACCACGCCGGATTCGTCGCGCAGGCGGCGCGCTCGGCGTAATCGAGAGCGCGACGCGACAGGCGGCGCGCACGATCCGGTTCATCAACGAACGATCCCGCGTAAGCGCCATACAAATCCGCCGCCAGGCACAGGCGTGCCGGGTTGGCTGCGCCATCATGGTTCAGTCCATCCAGCAGCAGCAGATAGGCCGGCAACCCGGCGGCGACGGTGGCCGGATCGTCGTGATCCAGTATGCCCGCCGACAATTGCTCGCCGAGCTTGCTCGAGGCGCGATCGACCAGCGAGGCGCAGGACGAGAGCGCCAGAACCCATAGCAATGCCGATCCGGCTCTGAGCAGGCGAATGGGATCAGGGAAGGCGAACATCGCCGGGCCGGGTGAGGAATGAAACTGCGGAGTCTACGCGAGCAAGGCTTGCTGGATTGACAACAAGATGCCGGCCACGCGGCCGGGATTGATTGCGCGCAATGCCGACATCGCGACGGGCTGTTCCCGATGCCCGACATCTTCGCTACTCTGACGATCGACGACCCTCGCCGACGAGCACCGCCATGGCCTGCAACGACCCCGACACGCCTGCCGCAACCAGCGCCGCAACCGACGCCATCGAAGCGGCAGCCTTCCGCAGCCTGCTCGCCCACCTGCGCGAGCGCAACGATGTGCAGAACATCGACCTGATGATCATGGCAGGCTTCTGTCGCAACTGCCTTGCCGACTGGTACCAGCAGGCCGCCGCCAGCGCCGGCGCGACCATCAGTCGTGATCAGGCGCGCGAACATGTCTACGGCATGCCCTTCGCCGACTGGAAAGCACGGCATCAGGCGCCGGCAACGCCGGAGCAACTGGAGCGCTTCGACGCCGCCATGCGCGCGCATCCGAAGGCAACGACCTGACGTGCGGTAGTGCACAGAGCGCATCCCCGCTGGCGGAACAGTTTCTCGCCTACAACGCCGGCCTCAACGGGTTGACGATGCCGGACTATCGTGACCTGCCATGGTCAGCCATTGCCGGCGAACTCGGCAGTTTCGTTCTGATCATCGGCAGCGACATCCTTTACCTGCGCGGTCAATCGGCGCCCCTGGCCGGCCTGGCCGACTGCTTCGCGAATGCGCGCGCCGAAATCGCCACCAGCGACCCGGGACGCGGCAATGGCGGCCGCATGACCTGCGCCCTGATCGCACAGGGCTATCGCGCCGAATCGGATCGTCGCGCAATCCATGCTGATGAGCACGCGCCGTTTTGCGGCCGCGTATTGCGGTTCAGTGGCGGCGTCGGCCCACCGCCACCATCCGAAGGTTTTGCACAGACCGGACCAACCCGCGGGAATTGTTTCAGGATTGTCAATGGGCATTGATGCACTTGATGTATCTTGTTGATAAACATGGCAATTGCGCAACTGGCGAGAGACTCGCCAACAGGCCGAAAACGCAGCAGTGACGCGCTTTCCGGGCGTAGAGCAAACACTCATCCACATGGTTATCCACAGGCCGTGTGGATAATCGCGAGGAATGGAGCACTGGCAGCCACTTAGCGCGTATTGCTGAGCCCGGCTTGAGGTAATGACGCTAACTTCAGTGCGGGAGTTGCGGGTACGATCTGCGCATGACCGTTACGCACTCGCGCCCGCGCCGCCTCCTGCATCTCGCCCTCGGCAGCCTCGTCGCTTTCGCTCTGGGCTACCTGATGCTGGTGCTACTGGTGCGACCTGCCAACGATCGCGACTGGTCCCCCGACCAGGCGCGTCTGGCGAGCGCCGAGGTCGTGGGCGACACGCTGATACTGCGCAACGTACGCAACGCCCGCTACCGATCAACGCTGGACTACGACGTCCGCTGGGAGGAGCGAGTGCTCGACCTGCAGCGGCTTGAGTCGGTGTGGTTTGTGGTCGAACCGTTCGCCGACTGGCGCGGTCCGGCGCATACCTTCCTGAGCTTCGGCTTCAGCGACGGCCAGCATGTTGCGATCTCCGCCGAGATTCGTCGCGAGCGCAACGAGGCGTTCTCGCCGCTGAAGGGCATGCTGCGCCGGTACGAACTGATCTACATCGTCGGCGATGAGCGTGACCTGATCGGTCTGCGCGCCAACCACCGCCGCGACGACGTCTACCTGTATCCGGTGCGTACCACCCGGGCGTTGATGCGCGCGCTGCTGCTGTCGATGCTCGATCGCGCCAACGCCCTGACCGCGCAGCCGGAGTTCTACAACACGCTGAGCAACAGTTGCACCAGCAACATCGTCGATCACATCGAGCTTATCGCGCCTGGCCGCGTGCCGTTCAGCCTGAAGTTGCTGCTGCCCGCCCACGCCGACGACTACGCCTTCGACCTCGGCCTGATCGACACCGCGCTGCCGCGCGAAACCTACCGCGCCGCCCACCGGATCAACGACCTGGCGCTGAAGCACGCCGATCGCGAGGATTTCTCGGCGGGGATTCGTACGCGCATGCCGCCCGCCGCGCCGTAGCGTTTGCCCCGGGAGTCTTCGGACAACGGCGACGACCCGCCACCCGGAGCTCACTCGTTCAGCCCGAAAGTGCCCTGCGACCCTGGACTCTTGGATACCGAAGCCGAACTATCCGGCCCCTGTACGAGAGAGTTCTCCGGCTCGTCGCCCCGCTTGCGTCATCGTGCAGTCCGCGAATAGCCTGTCGGAACCAGACTTGGACGTGACCATGGCTACCGGTTGGGCGGGTGATGGCGCAGTGCAGGATCAGATCGACGCCACGATCAAGGACGCGATCGCACGGGTACGCGGGCAGTTGCCGCGCGGGGCCAGCCTAAGTCATTGCGAAGAATGCGAAGCACCCATTCCACCGGCACGCCGCGACGCCGTTCCCGGCGTACGCCTGTGCATAAATTGCCAGCAAGCGCAGGAATCCTCGACAGTCCAGGTCAGCGGCTACAACCGACGTGGCAGCAAAGACAGTCAGTTGCGCTGAGGCGCTGCGGCGCGGATCGTGACCAGCGCTTGGCCTTTGTGCAGATTCAATCGGCACTGCCAGTAGCGGCTATCGAAGGCGCCAACCGCTGTGCGCGTAGTCACGCCTGCTCATTTGGGGTGCCACTTAACGAAAAAACCGCGCCGGGGCGCGGTTTTTTCGTTCAATTGGTGCCGAGGAAAGGACTCGAACCTTCACGAGTTGCCCCGCTAGTACCTGAAACTAGTGCGTCTACCAATTCCGCCACCTCGGCATGTCACGGTGCGGCATCGCCAAACCGTGAGCAGCGCAGATTAGCCAGCGGGTGGTTTTCTGTCAATGGGGTCGGTGCGTAGGCTGGCACTTATGCAGGAGTCCTGGTCGCCCCTGGCGGAGCGCTGATTCGCGCATCGAACTTTGGAGGCGCGGCGCGCTGAATCCTTCTCCCCGCAAGTGGGGAGAAGGTGGGTCCGGAGGACCCGGATGAGGGGGCAAGCTGACAAAGCGTTCGCTCCGTCAGGCGGGCCCCCTCACCCGTCACCTGCGGTGACACGCTCTCCCCGCCTGCGGGAAGAAGGATTGATCGCGCCATATATTTCAATGAGTTATACTATACTCGGCGAGAGCAGCGTGTACGCCGCGACGGCAAATCGAACGCCGGACTGTACGGTCGCGACGTACACGTCGCTCCTTCTACAAAGGCGACGGATTCAGTCCTCCGCCAGCACGATGATCATGTCGCTGACGCCGAAGCGGATTTTCTCGGCCTTCTTCGGGTTGAGCTTGACGCCGTAGCCGCGCGCGGCGTCGTCCTTGAAGGCCATCTGGCGGTAGCCGATCGCGGTTTCACCGCGGCGGGCGGCGGCTTCGGTCAGGGTATAGAAATCGACCATGCGCTCGGTCCTGATGTAGTCCTGGATCGGGCGGATGTAGATTTCCGAGCCGTCGGCGCTGAACAGCACGCTCAGTACCTGGTCGAGCGCCTTGTTCTCGGCCAGTTGCGAAATCATCAGGCTGACCAGTTGGTCGCTGACGATGAAATCGTCGGCGCGCGCAACCTGCGCGAGCGTGCGATTGCGCAGGTCCATCATTTCGCTGACGATGTTGAGGTCGACTTGCTGTTGTTCGGCGATGTTGCGCAGGTGCAGCAGCGTGACCAGCGTCTGCGCATCGGCCTGCTGCACCGGCAGTTCGCTGTAGCTGAGCAGGATGATGTGGTCGTAGCTGGCCACTTTCAGCGCATCGAGCATGGCGCGACTACCGATGTCGCCCTCGGCGTAGCGCAGGCGCTGGCGGACCATGGCCTTCGACAGCTGCAGCAGTTTTTCGCGCACGCCGTCGCTCTTGCACATGACGACGACCTCGGAGCCTTCGGCAACGTAATGGTCGAGCTCGCGCAGGATCGACTCGCTCTTGGGATTCCAGCCGAGCACCAGCGTGCGCTCGGGTTTCGCCGCGCGCGTCGGCAGGTCGAGAATGGCGCTGGCGTCCGCGCGCGCCAGGTCGTCACCCGACAGCACCACGGTGTCGTCGTCTTCGCTGATTGCGATGACCTTGTCGCCGGCTTCGAAACGGCTGTCCATCGGAGGATTGATCAGGGTTTCACCGCTGGCGCGCACCATCCCGATCACGGCGGAATCCGCATAGGCGTCGATGATCGCCCTATAGGTCTTGCCGGCCAGCGCCGGCGCCGGCTTGACGTAGATCTCGGCACCATCGAAATCGAGCAGTTCGGTGTAGACCACGCTGAGTCCGGACTGGCGGCAGGTCTGCGCGGTGACCCGCGCGATCAGTTCATCGCCGCGGACGTAGATGGCTTCCTTGCCGCCGACGAGTTCGGCCGCCTCGATGTTGCGGTGGTCGCGAATCTCGGCAACGATGTGGAAAGGATCGCTGCGGCGCTCGGGATTGTTGGTCAGCGCCAGCACCGACTTGATCACGTGGATGTCCGGGTTCTCCTCGTCGGGCGCGAGGATGACGATCGAGCGCGCCGCGTTCGGCGAGACCACGGCGAGGTCGTCGAGATCGAGCGGGTCGCCGCTGCGGCAGATCACCTTCAGTTTGCCGGTGTTCGGGAACTTGGCGCGGATGTCGTCGTCCATCTCGACCTTGTCGCGATCGGCGAGGATGACGATGCGCGGCTGCTTCTGGTTGGCATTGGCAGTCTTCAGTTCGCCGATGATCGAGTAGATCTTGCTCGACCAGCCGATGATCAGCGTGAAGTCCTGCTCGATGACTCGAGAACGGCCCTTGCGTAACTCGGTCAGGCGGGCGTCGAGGCCGGCGGTGATGGTGCCGATCAGGCTGCTGACGATGAAGATGCCGCCGATCGTCACCAGCAGCATCAGGATGCGCAAGCTCCAGCCGCTGTCGCCGGCGAGATTGCCGGCATCCATCGCGTGCATCAGGCTCTGCCAGGCGCCTTCGACGAAGCCGAGCTTGGAGGCCGGGTCAACGGGATCGCCGCCGATACCGGTGAGGGCCAGCACCGTCGCCGCCAGGATCACGATGACCAGGGACGCCAGAGCCAGCCAGCCGATGATCGCCACGGTACCGCGCGACAAGGTGTTTTCGAAGCGGTAGCGCAGGCGATCGCGCCAGGTGACGGGGCGGTGCGGCATGCTGGAAATTCCCGTGAATATTGCGTCAATGCTGCACTCTAGTGTAGTGCGGCGTAAGTAACTGACATTTATTTCCGCTGCATTTTGGCCCGAGGCCAGGCGAGAGGAGGAGCCATTGCTCTTCCACGGCGACGACGAACGACGCATTCGGGTCAAACGGCACGGAAATAGTGGCAGTTACTTATGTCGCACCACACTAGCGTTGCGGGATGGGGGCCGAGCCGCATCGCGCGCCTTTGTGGGTCCAGACTTGCCTGGACCCACAAGAGCGAAGCGGGAGAAGCGTCCAGACAAGTCTGGACCCACAAGAGCGAAGCGGGAGAAGCGTCCAGACAAGTGTGGGCCTGCAACAGCTGAGCATGGCCACCTGCCCTTTCGTACGCTGTCGGACCATGCGGCCGATCGACGAGACTTCAGGACTGAAATCCTGGCATGCGATGACCCATGGACCTGTTGATCGTCCTTGCTGCGTTGATCTTCCTGATGGTGGTCGCCTATCGAGGCTACAGCGTGATCCTGTTCGCGCCGGTGGCGGCGCTGGGCGCGGTGCTGCTGACCGATCCGGAGCTGGTCGCACCGATGTTCACCGGCCTGTTCATGGACAAGATGGTCGGCTTCCTGAAGCTCTATTTCCCGGTATTCCTGCTCGGCGCGGTGTTCGGCAAACTGATCGAGATCTCCGGGTTCAGCAAGTCGATTGTAGCGGCGACCATCCAGGTGGTCGGCGCGCAGCGCGCGATGCTGTCGATCGTGCTGGTGTGCGCGATCCTGACCTACGGCGGCGTGTCGCTGTTCGTCGTGGTGTTTGCGGTCTACCCGTTTGCGGCCGAACTGTTCCGCCAGAGCAATATCCCGAAGCGCCTGATTCCGGGCACCATCGCGCTCGGCGCATTCACCTTCACGATGGATGCGCTGCCGGGCACGCCGCAGATCCAGAACATCATCCCGACTTCATTCTTCGGCACCGACACCTGGGCGGCGCCACTGCTGGGCGTGGTCGGCGCGATTTTCATTCTGATCTGCGGCATGAGCTATCTGGAATGGCGCCGCCGCACTGCCCTCGCCACCGGCGAGGGCTATGGCGACAATCTGCTCAACGAGCCCGCCCCTTACACGGATGGCCAGCTGGCGAATCCACTGATTGCGATCCTGCCGCTGGTACTGGTCGGCGCCAGCAACAAGCTGTTCACGATCTGGATTCCGAAGGCCTACGGCAGCAGCCACGAGTTCACGCCGACGGTGATGGGCAACGCCGCGCCGGTAGTCCAGGAAGTGTCCAAAGTGGCGGCGATCTGGGCGGTGCAGGGTGCATTGCTGGTTGGTATCGCCTGCGTGCTGGCTTTCGCCTGGGCGCCGGTGATCAAAAGCTTCGCCGAGAGCAGCAAGCAGGCCGTCGGCGGCGCCATGCTGGCGGCAATGAACACTGCGTCCGAGTACGGGTTCGGCGCAGTGATTGCCGCGCTGCCCGGCTTCCTGATCGTCGCCAATGCGCTCGGAGCGATTCCCAACCCGCTGGTGAATGAAGCGATTACGGTCACCGCACTCGCTGGCATCACCGGATCGGCGTCCGGCGGCATGAGTATCGCCCTGGCGGCAATGTCGGAAACCTTCATCGCCAACGCCAACGCAGCCGGAATATCCATGGAAGTGCTCCACCGCATCGCCTCGATGGCCTCCGGCGGCATGGACACGCTGCCGCACAATGGCGCCGTCATCACCCTGCTGGCGGTGACCGGATTGACCCACCGGCAGTCTTACAAGGACATTTTTGCGATCACCATCATCAAGACGCTGGCGGTGTTCGTGATCATTGCGACCTATTACCTGACGGGGTGGGTGTAGGACGGAGGACGGGGCACCGGAAAGCCTCACGGATTGAGGGTTCGTTGGGGTCCAGACGTGCCTGGATGTTCCTCGGTGCTGATGCAGGCGCGGCGTCTCCGCAACAGCGCCGACGGCGAGTCGGCGATCCGTTGACCTGCATTTCCAATACCGGTGTGAGCAATGCGGGTTAAGCTCCTGGCACTTTTCCGCCGAGGCCACCGCATGCCGAGCCTACCCCGCCTTTTCTGCCTGGTCGTCGGCTGCGTCCTCGGTTCCATCGCGATGGCGGCTGACGTGGTTGCCGACTACGTCGACAACTACCTGCAGATGTTCCCGTCGCGCGCCACAGCGGCTGGCCGCTACGCCAGCGACGATCGACTGGAAAAGCTCGACGCCGACGATCGCGCTCGCTGGATCGCGCAGAACGAAGCCAGTTTGGCGATGATCGAGGCCGAGTTGTCGCGTCAGCCCGAATCGGCACGGCGGATCGACCTCGAACTGCTGCAGCGCCAGGTGCGGCAGGAATTGCTGGAATGGCGCGACGACGACCGCCCGCGCAACGATCCGCTGTTCTGGACCGGACCGCTCAGCGAGGCGACGTTGTACCTGCTGTTGCGTCAGGACCGGCCTGCCCGCGAGCGCCTGACGCTGGCTGCGCAGCGCAGCGTACAGATACCCGGCCTGGTCAACGCCGCCATCGAGGCATTGGCATCGGCCGAGCCGATGAGTGTGGTACCCGAACAGGCGACTGAAGCTGCCGCGCGCCTGCGCGCGCTCGCTGGCTTCTACCGCGATGGCCTGCCACAGGCCGAGGGCGCGGATCCGTCGCTGAAAAATCGCCTGCGCAAGGCGGGCGTCGTCGCCGCCCGGGCGATCGAACGTCTGGCGCTTCGCATCGATGAGCTGGCGGCATCCGGCAAGGCAGACTTCCGGCTCGGCTTGAGCTATGCGGAACGCTTTCGCATCGTCACCGGCATCCAGACACCGGTCGCCGAAGTGCTGGCTCAGGCGCGCCGGGATCTGGCCGAGAAGCGCCAGGAAGCGGCTGCCTACGGCCGCGGCGTGTGGTCGACTTTGCGCCCCGACGCGCCGATGCCGCTCGACGACGCCGAGGTGTTGCGCCAGCTGTTTGGGCTGATCGAAGCAGCGCGGCCGAATTCCACCGCCGAGTTGGTTGCGCAATACACCGCCGACACCAACGCCGCATTCGCCTTTGCCGCTGCGCACGACCTGATGACCGTACCGGAACCGCGAACACTGGTGATCGGCACTGCGCCGGCCTGGCTCGGTGGCCAGAGCGTCGGTGGCGTCTATCCGGCCGGACCGTACCAGCCGGATGCGGAGACGCTGTTCCTGCTGCCGAATATTCCCGACGACGCACCCGTCGCCGCGAAGGAGCGCTTCTTCCGTGCCTTCAACACCGGCTTCAACCGCATGATCGTCCCGCACGAACTGGTGCCCGGCCACTATGTGCAACTGAAGGTCGCTGCGCGCCAAAGGCATGTCGTGCGCAGCCTGTTCGGCGATGGCGTCTATACCGAAGGCTGGGGCAGCTTCTGCGAACGCCTGATGCTGGATCTCGGCTGGGGCGGCCCACCCGAGCGGCTGGCGCACTACAAGAAACAACTGGAGAACATCGCGCGACTGATCGCCGACATCGTCGTCCACACCGAGCACTGGGACGAAGCGCAGCTGGCGCGCTTCCTCACCGACGAGGCGCTGCTCGATGCGCAGTTCGCGTCCAACATGTGGCGCCGCGCGATGCTGACCTCGCCGCAACTGACCACCTACCACCTCGGCTATCGCGACATTCACGCAATCTGGCTGCGATGGCGCCGCCAGCACCCGGATCGCCCGCTGCGCGAATTCGTCGACGGCATGCTGGCGCTGGGCGCGGTGCCGGTGCGGGAGTATGCGAAGGTGATGCTGGGGGAACCCTGAGGCCGATTGACTCCCAGTGTGCCAGTGGTCTGTTCATTGGTCCGCAAAGGACGCCAAAAGGTCAGTGGCAAGTGCATTCTTGTTCGCAAGGGACGCAAAGAAAATCGAAGGCACGGATGGATCGGCTGCGGGACCAGTGTGGTGCTCCGCAACCAGCGGACATTATCCGCGAGTGGATTTGCGCGACTGGCGAGGCGCGACGACGAGACCTGGCAGCGCTATGGCAAGTAGAAGCAACGCCGCCAGGCGCGAAAAGACGCCGCGGATACGTTCGATTGATTGCGCAGCACCACACTAGTTGATCGCCATGCCGCCTCGACTTGACCTCGGAATCACGTCTGGTCACTTTGACTCTCCTTTGCGTCCGTTGCGGACAAAAGAGTTGTGCATCCAACCGCGAGAGACTCTCCGCCGCGCCGCGTCATCATTACCTCACCCGCGCGTATGTCACTCCCTTCAGCGTCCGCACGAAGTCGGCACCCATCAGCAGCGACGGCGTGTAGAAGCCGGCGTGCGGCGTGGTCGACGTGGCCAGATGATGGGTGATCTTGAGCGCTGCCTCGGCGGTCAGGTCGTAGCCATTGGGCGTGGTCAGCGTCGCTGCGCGCACCTCGCCACGCGGATTGCGTACCTCGCCGTAGATGTGCGAACGGGTATCGTCGCGGCGCTCAGTCGACGGCCCCTTGACGCTGGCTTCAACCCGCCGTTTCAGGAACCATTGCACCGGTCCAAGCCCCAGCAAAGGCGTGAACCAGCGCAGACGCCGCAGCCCGGCGATGGTTCGCGGCGGCAGCGTCATGTACACCTCGATGTTGGGGATTCCGGTGCTGACGAAGGCGGTGTAGACATCGCCCCAGGGGATGGTGACGGCTTGCCGGGTACCGCTCGCGAACGCGAACTCGCGACGCTTGTAACCGAGCGGCACGCGCACCAGTTCGCCGTCGCGACGCACGCGCCCGCCCTTGCCGAGGCCCTCAACGCTGGTCAGCGCGGTACCGCGGCTGGGCCCGCCGCCGGCATCGAAGGCGAGGATCAGTTCGGTCGCATCCGGCAGGTCGAACTTCAGCATCGCCGCCAGACAATCGGTGGGCACCACATCGAAACCAACGCCCGGGATCAATGCCACATTGCGCTTGCGCGCGGCGCTGTCGTTGGCGTGCGCGTGGGCGAAAACGTCGATCTCGCCGGTGATGTCGAGATAGTGGGTACCAACTTGCAGGCAAGCCGCGATCATCGGGGCGGCGGTGGCCGAGAACGGCCCGGCACAATGCAGCACCGCGCGCATGCCGTTAAGACCGCGACGCAGCGCTTCGGTATCCGACAACTCGAAACTGCGAAACGGCAGGCCAAACTCCAGCGCCACCGATTCGGTGCGATCAGGATCGCGGCCAGCCACTACCGGCTTGTAGCCGGCCGCAACCGCGCGCTGCAGAATCAGGCGCCCGGTGTAGCCATACGCGCCGTACACCATCCACGCATCCGCCATGCTGCCTCCCCGCTGCGCGCCCCATTGGCGGGGTATGGTACGACCTGCGGGCGTCGACGTGACCCGTGATATCGAATGAGTTCCTCACGACGGTTGTCGACGAAGGGCATTTGTCCGCAACGAACGCAAAGGACGCGAACACAGCAGAAGCTCCGGATCGGTCGCCGCGGTGATCATGCCTTGGCCTCCGTTTACGTCCTTTGCGGACCAGAAAAGCAGCCCTCGGCTTGCCTTGAGCCCGGCAACATGGCGGCGATGCCCCTCTTGAATGCTCGCGAAAGCACCGCACAACGGAAGATTGCGGCGCACCCTGCCAAAGCCCTCCCAAACCGACTCACCGCCCCGTGTCCGAAAAGTCCCGTTCGATCACCCCGCTGAAGGCGCTGAAACCCTTTCTGCGCCCCTATCGCGCGCTGATCGCCGGCGCGATTGGTTTCCTGCTGCTGGCGGCAGTGGCCTCGCTGTCGTTGCCGACGGCCGTCGGCCAGATGATCGACCACGGCTTTTCCAAGGCCAACGCCGAATACGTCGACCGCTATTTCCTGGCCTTGCTCGCGGTCGCGATGCTGCTGGCGATCGGCACCGCGGCGCGCTTCTACTTCGTCACCCGCCTCGGCGAGCAGGTCATGGCGGACCTGCGCCGAGCGGTATACGACCATCTGCTGCGCCTGGATCTCGGCTTCTACGAGACCACGCGCACCGGCGAATTGCTGAGCCGCCTGACTGCCGACACCGAACTGATCCAGACCGTGGTGGGATCGAGCGCCTCGGTAGCGCTGCGCAGCGTGGTGATGCTGATCGGTGCGCTGACGATGCTGTTCATCACCAGCCCGAAACTGTCGCTGCTGATCGTGCTCGGTATCCCGCTGGTGGTGGCGCCGATCCTGATCTTCGGCCGGCGCGTCGAAAAACTGTCGCGCGAGAGCCAGGACCGCATCGCCGACTCATCGGCGATCGCCGGCGAGACCTTCAACGCGATCCATACGGTGCAGGCGAATGTCGCGGAGGCGCGCGAGTCGGGCCGCTTCGGCGATGCGGTTCGCGCCACGCTGGCCACCGCCCGGCGCCGCATCCGCATGCGCGCGACGCTGACGGCGGTGGTGATCATGCTGACCTTCGGGGCGGTGACGCTGGTGCTGTGGATCGGCGCCAAAGCGGTATTGGCCGGCACGCTGTCAGGCGGCGAGCTGGGCCAGTTCGTGCTTTACGCGGTGCTCGCCGCCGGTTCGGTCGGCGCGGTCAGCGAGGTCTGGGGCGATGTCCAGCGCGCCTCCGGCGCGATGGGGCGCCTGGCCGAACTGCTGGCGATCGATCCGCGCATCGCCGAGCCGGCGCAACCGGCGATCGCGCCGACGGCGCTGCGCGAATCGCTGGCGCTCGAAGACCTGCGCTTCCATTACGCCTCGCGCCCGGACAAGCCCGCACTGGAAGGGATCGACCTTGCCATTCGCGCCGGCGAGACCGTAGCGCTGGTCGGCCCTTCCGGCGCCGGCAAGAGCACGCTGTTCCAGTTGCTGCTGCGCTTCTACGACCCCGAGCACGGCCGCATCCGCATCGACGGCGTCGACATCAAATCGATCCGTAGCGCCGATTTGCGGCGGCTTTACGCATTGGTGCCGCAGGACCCGGTGATCTTCGGCACCAGTGCGCTGGAGAACATCCGCTACGGCCGGCCCGAGGCCACGCGCGAGGAAGTCGAGGCCGCCGCGCGCGCCGCCGAGGCTTGGGAATTCTTGAGCGCGCTGCCGCAGGGCATCGACACCTACCTCGGCGAGCGCGGCGTGCGTCTGTCCGGCGGCCAGCAGCAACGCGTCGTCATTGCTCGGGCGCTGCTGCGCGATGCCTCGATCCTGCTGCTCGATGAAGCCACCAGCGCGCTCGACGCGCAGAGCGAACGCGCCGTACAGCAGGCGCTCGAACGCCTGATGGCCGGCCGCACCACGCTGGTCATCGCCCACCGCCTGGCCACGGTCAAGAAAGCCGACCGCATCATCGTCCTCGACCACGGCCGCATCATCGCCCAGGGCAAACACGAGGAACTGCTGGCCGAAGGCGGGCTGTACGCCGAGCTGGCGCGCCTGCAACTGGTGTAGCCGGGGAGCGGGGCACGAGCAAGACTCGCGCGACGGCGCTCTTGATCCGGTGGGTTCGGACCTTGTCCAAACGCTCTTCGCGTTTCCTGGCCAACAGCGTCCGGACAAGGTCCGGCCCCACCAG
>JAIMJQ010000072.1 GCA_020693165.1 Xanthomonas sp.
AGCGCCAATGGCGCAAAGTGCGCTGGGTGCGTCGAACTCGGCACGCCCGCGTCCTTCGACGGTTCCCCCCCAAAAAGCACGGGGGAAACGCTCAGGACGAACGGTTTCGCGATAGGTTTACCGATGGTTACGAGCCGACTGCGCCCCCAACCGGTCCGGAATCGCGGGGTGGCCACGCGGGCAAAGCCCGCTCGCACGCAAAGCCGCTACTCGAAACCATCGCGCAGCAGTCCGACTTCCGGCATGTGCATGACGATGCAGTGGATCGCGCCGGCCAGGGTGATGATCGAGGAGCAGTCGACCGGCACGACGGTGCGGGTCGGGAAGGCCTGCTGGAACAGCGCCAGCGCATTGGCATTTTCCGTCGGATAGCTGTTGAAATTGCACATCAACACAGTGCGGTTGAGGATCACCGCATTGGCGTAGGTGTAGTGCGAGTTGTTCGCGCGCCAACCGCCAAGGCGCAGTACCGTCTTGCCGCGGCTGGCGAGCAGCGCCGCCGTGTTTTCGGTGACCTGGCGCGGAACGGAATAGACGCCGCCAGTGTTCGGATACTCGTTGACGATCACGCGGCCGTCGTCGGCCGGCAGCATCCACATGTCGATGTGCTGGGTGGAATCGAAGCTCGCCGGCAGCGGGTCGGTCAGGGTGAGGTTCAGCCCCTGGTAGGCGAGGTAGTAGTCGCGGATCTGCTGCTCGGCGAGGCCCGGGTTTTCGTTGACGATCAGCCGCGTCATGTAGGCGCTGCCGTCCTCGAACAGATGGAAATTGCCGCCGCCGTGGGTCAGCGGGATGTCGTACTTGACTTCGTTCAATTGCTGCGCGACGAGACCAGGCACGGCGTCGTCGTTCGGACGCGGGCGGTTGTAGACATGGTCGACCATCGAGCGGCGGCCGCTGTCATCGATGTAGCGGGGGCCGTAGTCGCGGATCCACACGCTGTCGCTGGCGCCGACGATGAACTGCACGCGGCTCATCATCGCTCCGGCAGCGGACAGTGTCGACGCCGCCGAAGCCTGCAGGCCGCTGGAAACGACTACATACAGGGTCATCTCCGGCTCGCCGGTGGTCATTGCCACTGCCATCTGCGTCAGCAGCGCGTTCTGCGATCCCCAACGGATCAACAGGCCGTCATTGCGCTCGTACTCGGCCGGCGTATCGACCGTCCCGGAGGGCGGTGCCAGCGGCAGGCGCGACGGATCAGGCAGACGCCAGCGCGCGCGTTCCTCCGGCGTGAAGCCGCGTGGCAGCGTCGGTTCGTCATCCTTGATCGTGGCAAGGAATGCGGGATCGGCGAGTTGGAGTTGCTGGGCGGCTGTCGGCCCAGCGCCGAGCAGCATGCAGAAAATGGCCGTGATGACTCGCACTTGTGTGTCCTTGTACTCAAGTACCCGATTCCGACTGCGGGAGTGGGCATTTGTGAGAGCGGGCTCGGCGCAGGCCGCAGATCGACCCAATGCGCGCAGCAGAGCCCGATCGCACCAGCGTCGCCGGGTCACTTCGCCAACATTGCGCCAATCACGCCGACGATCCGCTCCACGCCGAACCCGAAGTGCGCGTACAGCGCCTTGTCCGGCGCCGAGGCGCCGAAGCTGTGCATGCCGACCACGTCGCCGTCGAGGCCAACATACTTGCGCCAGTAGTCGCCGGTGGCCGCTTCCACGGCGACGCGTTTGCGACACCAGCGCGGCAGCACCGACTCGCGGTACTCCAGTGGCTGCGCATCGAAGGCCTCGGCGCATGGCATCGACACCACGCGGATCGCGTGGCCTTCCGCGGCCAGCGCGCGCGCTGCCTGCATGCAAAGATCGAGCTCCGAGCCGGTACCGATCAGAATCGCATCGACCTTGTCGCTGGCGCTATCGAGCAGTACGTAGCCGCCACGGGCAATCGACGCGATCTGTTCCGGCGTGCGCGTCTGGTGCTGCAGATTCTGCCGCGAGAACGCCAGGCAGCTGGGGCCGTCGCGGCGCTCCAGCGCGCACTTCCAGGCCACTGCCGATTCGACCGCATCAGCCGGACGCCAGACGCGGTTGTTGGGGATGTAGCGCAGCGTCGCCAGGTGCTCGACCGGTTGATGCGTCGGGCCATCTTCGCCGAGGCCAATCGAGTCGTGCGTGTAGACGTGCACGACGCGCGCGCGCATCAGGGCGCTCATGCGCACCGCATTGCGTGCGTAGTCGGAAAACACCAGGAAGGTGGCGGTGAACGGCAACACGCCGCCATGCAGCGCCATACCGTTGGCGATCGCAGTCATGCCGAATTCGCGCACGCCGTAATAGACGTAGTTGCCACCATCTGCGCTGGTCCGCACATCGCGACTGGCTTTGACGATCGAGTAGTTCGAATGCGCCAGGTCGGCGGAGCCACCGATCAACTCCGGCAGCACCGGCACCAGCACTTCAAGCGCGCGCTGGCTGGCCTTGCGCGAGGCGATCGATCCGCCATCGCGGATGAAGTCGGCGATCAACGCGTCGATCGTGCTGACGAAGTCCGCCGGCAGCTCGCCGGCGAGGCGCCGGTCGAACTCGGCAGCGAGTTCTGGGTGCTCGTTGCGATAGCCGGCCAGCAGTGTTTCCCAATCGCGCTGCCATCCAGCGCCGGCGACGCGGGCGTCGAATTCCGCGTAGATATCTTCGGGGATCACGAAAGGCGCATGTGTCCAGCCGAGTTGCGCCCGCGTCGCGGCGATCTCGTCCTTGCCCAACGGTGCACCGTGGCTGGATTCCGAGCCCGCCTTCCCGGGCGAGCCGAACCCGATCACAGTCTTGCAGCAGATCAGGGTCGGCCTGTCCGGATCGGCCGCTGCCGTCACCAACGCCGCCTTGATCGCCTCTGCGTTGTGGCCATCGACGTCCGGGATCACTTCCCAACCGTAGGCCTCGAAGCGCCTCGGGGTGTCGTCGGTGAACCAGCCCTGCACCTTGCCGTCGATGGAAATGCCGTTGTCGTCGTAAAGTACGATCAACTTCCCGAGTTTGAGCGTTCCCGCGAGCGAAGCCACCTCGTGCGAAATACCCTCCATCAGGCAACCATCGCCGAGAAACACATAGGTGTAGTGATCGACCAGAGCGTATCCAGGTCGGTTGAAGCGTCGCGCCATGATCTTTTCTGCCAGTGCCATGCCGACGGCGTTGGCGAGGCCTTGCCCGAGTGGCCCTGTGGTGGTCTCGATCCCCGGCGTTTCGTGCACTTCGGGGTGCCCCGGCGTTTTCGAATGCAACTGGCGGAAGCGCTTCAGTTCATCGATCGGCAGGGCGTAGCCTGAAAGATGCAACAAAGCGTAGTGGAGCATCGAACCATGGCCGTTGCTGAGCACGAAACGGTCGCGGTTGAACCAGGTCGGATCGTTGGGGTTGTGCCGCAAGAAATCGTTCCAGAGCACTTCGGCGATGTCGGCCATGCCCATGGGCATGCCCGGGTGACCGGAATTGGCTTGCTGGACGGCGTCCATCGCCAGCGCACGGATGGCGTTGGCAAGTTGGCGACGGCTGGGCATCGGCTGGCTCCACGACGGGGCTACGGAGGTGCGGGATTCTGCCCCAACGCAGCCGCGATGTCGTCGCTTGCCAGCCTCGCGCGGGTTGATCGAAATCGATGCTGCGCGCGTGGCGTCCGCAACCAGACCATGCGTTGACGCGACGGCGGTCACAGAGGGCATCCATCATCGTTGTTGGCAGGACGTCAGGTCGTACAATCCCGGCAGCTCGAAAATGCCTTGCCAATGCTCCGCAACCTGCTGACTTTGCTGGAACACAACGCAGCCGCCCTGTGGCTCGCAGGGCTGTTGCTGGCGCTTGCGTTTCGTCGCAACCGGTATGCGCTCGTCCTTGCTGCCCTGTGGGGCGCAGTTGGGGCCGGCAGCGAGCCGCAGGGGCGGTTCGCGGCCATTGCGGCTCTGGTTGTTCTGATCACTCTCCTGCCAGAACCGTCGCTGCTGTCTGCGCGCGCACTCGCAATAGTCGCCGCGGCGTTGCTCATTCCCCTGGTCCCGGAACTTTCGCCGGGTATCGGCGCGAGTCTCGATGCACTTGCCAAGCTGCCCTTGGCTGGCGCGTCGCGCTTTGGAGCAGGTTCGTTACTGCTAACCCTCGCGGCGGCGATTGCACTGCTGCGCTGGCTGTATCGGGGTTGGCCGCTTGACCTGTATCTGGCGATGGCGCTGGTTCCGGCGGTGGTGGCGCTGTCGCAGCGCCCGCCGCACTCGGCGGCTGCGTGGATCGGCGCCAGCGGCGCGTCGGTGGCGATCGCGGTGCTCTACGGCGCCTGGCGGATGGCCTTCATCGATGCGCTGACCGGCCTGCCGAATCGGCGTGCGCTGGACGAACGACTTGCGCGCTGTCACGGACGCATCGCCGTGGCCATGGTCGATGTCGATCATTTCAAGCGCTTCAACGACCGCCACGGTCACGAAACCGGCGATCGCGTGTTGCGCAGCGTTGCGCGCGAACTTAGGGCTTGCCGAGGCGGCAGCGCCTATCGTTACGGCGGGGAAGAGTTCGCGATCGTGTTCGAGGGTCGTCAGGTTCAGCGCGCCAGCGAGTCGCTGGAGCGTGTTCGCGCGGGCGTCGAGGGGTTGCGCGTCCGGTTGCGCGACGGCTCGACGCAGCGCGCCCAGGCGGTTCGTCGCGGGCAGCGCAACGGCGAGGTCGGCGTGACCATCAGCATCGGCGTCGCCGAGCGCGATCCTGAGCGACGGACTTGCAGTGCCGTGATCGATGCCGCCGACAAGGCCCTGTATCGGTCCAAGCAGCGCGGCCGCAACCGATTGACCCTGGCCGGCGCGGCGCGAACATGAACGGCACCCCCAGCGCGGGGCCTGCCATGGCGTTGGTCCTATTTCGCACTCTAGCGTCGGCAACTAAGATGCGCGCGCTGCACTCGATTCGCATCTATTCGAAGACAAAAGGACAACATCATGCGTACCTCGAACATCATCGGCCTCGCGCTTGCCGCTGCCCTGGCATTTCCGGCCCAATTGCTCGCACACACGGGCCTGTACATGGATGGCTCGATCGGCCAGGCGTATGTCGACGACCAAGGCCTCGACGACAACGACATGTCCTTCAAGATCGGTGCGGGTTGGCGCCTTTGGGAGAACTTCGGTTTTGAAATCGGCTACCAGGACCTCGGCAAGATGGGCGATAACTTCGCCGATGTTGGCGTGAACGTCGAGGTGGATGGATTCTATGCCGGCCTCGCGGGGAAGATTCCGCTGTATGACGGTTCCACGGGCTGGTTCCTGAGCGCTCGCGGCGGCGGCTACTGGTATGACGTCACCGCGCGCATCGACGACGGTATCACCGACGTCCGCATCGACGACGGCGACAACGATTTCTATTTCGGCGTCGGCGGCGGCTACGACTTCAACGAGCAGTTCGGCATTGGCCTCGCCTACGACATCTACCAGGTCGGCGACAACGATTCCGAGTTCAATTTCGACACGATCGCGCTGACGGGCGAATTCCGCTTCTGATGCATCGCGGCAGCCCGCGCCTACGCGCGCGGGCTGCTCGCACACCGGGTCGACCTGCGGCCAGAGCGTATTCCGCATCAATGGTGCGGCCGCAAAGAGTCAGAACGCACCCGCGCATGGGTCCATCGCCGATGGTTGGTCGGCTTTCGTCGTGTCATTCTCGCCGCTGGACACGCTCTTCGGCTGACATCACGGAGCGTTGCGCTTCGTAGAACCGTTGTCGGCTTGCCGCAGCGACGCTCCCGTCTTGAGTGTCGCTCGTGGCATTTCGCTTCGCGGCGCCCGTCCAGTCTCTGCTGCGGTCTGCATACCTTCTTGTCGCAATCGGCGGTTGCCAGCGCATGCGCGCGCCACGTGCGCTTGCGCGAAATGTCCGACCCATCGATCAAATCCAGAACGTTCCCTTGCCGCTCGGTTTTCGACCACGACTGCGCCAAGCGAAGCGACTGGCGGGTCAGCAGCGATTGGGCGCGCACCCCGCGGCCACGCCGCCGGAGTGGATGAACCCGCCTCTGAGGTCGCGGTTCGCCGTGCAACCGGACGAAGCGGCGCGACAAGATGTGCCGGTCGCACCAACGAAGAGGGGCCCCGTTCGGGGCCCCTCAGTCTGTCACTTCGTGCCGCGGTTCAGTTACAGAGCGGCGAGAAGAAGATCGAACACAGGTTGACGCCCTGCAGCGTTACCGTCGTAGTCGGCGACCCGCCTGCCGCTGCGAACGTACAGCTACCACTGGCCGCACTCTGTGGCTGATCGAGGTTGATTGCCGAGATCCGTGTCAGCGTCTCGCCGAGGGCATTGGTGATGCCCGGCGGCTCGGTCAGCAGGATCTGCGCGCCACCGGTACCGGTGCAGGTGCCGGTGATCAGTACGCCCGGAATCGGCTCACCGTTGCCATTGATCAGTCGCAGCCGCACCGGACCACCGTTGCCGCCGAAGAACGACGACGGGAACGCCTGCAGCAGCGAGATCGTCGGCGGAACCACGGTGACGATGGCAGAGCCACCGACACCGAAGAAGGTGATCGACGGCGCTTGAACGCTGTTTGCTACGCCAGCGGTGACCACGGTGGCCGTGGTGCAACCCGCCGCACCGGTCAGCCCGTTCAGAACGCCGGTGCCGGTCTGGCCATCCACGGTGGTCGTCGTCGACGGGTTGCTGATGTTGAAGCCGATCGGCACGCCCTGGATCGGGGCTCCGAGCGCATCGGCCACGCAGATGGTCACGGTCGCCGTGCGGTTGGCCGGAATCTGGCCCGGTGAAGCCACCAGAGTACCCGGACCCGCACCAGGAAAGACGATCAGCTCAGCGTCGGTGACCAGCTCCTGCGCGCCCTGTACCACCGAACCCGCGCCGCGTGCCCAGATGGCGGCAAGACGGCCGAGTTGGTTCACCGGGTAATTCATCGTCGTCGTCGCCACACCGATGTCGTTGGTAGGCACATTCGGCGTGATGTTGGCGATGGTGGCGCGACCAATCACGTACGGCAGCACCGGGCCATTGTTGACCGGCGCCCCGGTGTCATCGTTGAAGTTGAAGTTCTGGGTGACGTTCAACGTGCTCGCGCTGGTGACGCGGTCAATGCGCCGCGCGCTTTCCAGGTCACGGTTACCGGTCGCCTGCTCACCGAAAACCAGCAGCGTGTCACCGGGGCCGGCACCGCCGCCTGCAGTGGTGAAGCGACCCGTTGGCGCCGTGAACAGCGGACCGCCTTCCTGGGGATCGCCGTCGCCACCGCTGAGCGCGAAGCTGCCGGCTCCTGCTTGCGGGAAGCCGCTCACCGGGGAGTCGATCAGACCGAAGTCGATCGGCGTACCCGGAAGCACCGGGTTGCCTTGGCGATCGGTTGCCAGCACGCTGATGGTCAGGCTGTAGGTGCCATTCGGATCCGTGGGAATGGCGGTCGAGCCACCGATCGGCGCGACGCCGCCGGAAACCCGGTTGGTGCGCAGCGCATTGAGGTTGGGCGATGTGATCTGCAATGAGAACAGCTTGCCGTCGGAAATGATCACGGTCTCATCGCGGATCACCGGTGAGGTGATGCCGTTGTCGACGTTGTTGTCGGCGGCGTCGGAGGTGACTCGGATCAGGAACGTGCCCTGGCGGGTGCCTGCCACCAAGGTGGCGCCAGCGATGCCCTGCTGGGTGCGCACGTTGACTGCACGTCCCTGCACGTTCTGCCCGGCTGCGTTGACGCCGCGGAAGGTTTCGCCGCCATTGGCGCCCTGGTCGATGATCTCGAAGCGCACATTGTTGAACGTCGCTCCGGCGGGCGGATCGGGAATCAGTGCCGCCGCTCCATCGGTGACCAGCGCCTGCATCAGCAGCGTGTTGTTGCCGCCCGACCCCTGCACATAGAGACTGGCGCCGGGGCGGATGACCTCGATGTTTGCCGGCAGTTGCGGCGCCTGCGCGACGATCGTGTAGCCCTGCTGGGCCGAAATGTTGCGCCCGGTATCGGGATCGACTGCAGTGATCGTCAGCGTGAACGGGCCAGGCTGAGTCGCCTGCCCGGTGATGTTGAAGGAATGAATGAACAGCGTCAGCTTGCCGGCCACGAAGTCTTCCGGCCCCTGGCCGATCAACTGCTCGAACTCGTTGATGTCCGGGGTTGCCGGATCATCCAGCGTCGAGTAGGCGGTGTTGGTGATCGGGTTGAGCGTCACCTGCACGGTTCCGGAGGGCAGCAGCTCACCGCGGATATTGCGCCGGGTCACCGTGGTTTCGGTGATGAACGGCGAACCCCAGAACGGCGCGATGCCGAACACGTTTGCGGGCATCACCGTGCGCTGCGCTTCGATCTGAATGCGCTGGAACGGGGCCGGTCCCTGGGTGACCGTGAACGGGATATCGATCGCCAGCGTCCTCGATGAATTCTCGGGATCCGGGGACGATGCCGTCAGCGTCGCCGAGCCGACGTCGCCCTGGGAATGCACGAAGAAGGTCGCGAGGCCGCCGCTGGTCTGGGCGTTGATCACCCCGAAGAACTGGGTGAACTCGTTGACGTCGGTCGTCGTCGGATCATCCAGCACCGACAAAGCCACACTGCGCACATTGTCGGTTCGGATATTGACGACGGTGCCGTCCGCCACCGGACTGCCGTTGGCACGGAGCACGCGCACGTTCAACTGCGCGTAGTAGGGCGAGTTGGGCTCCGGTGGCATCGGTGTGCGATTCGACGGCAGCGTCGAAACGCCGCCGGCAAAATCGTAGCGCATGCTGCCGCCTTCCGGCGGTGCCAAAGCTCCGCCACCGTCGCCGCCGCCACCGCCGCAGGCAGCCAGCAGGACGCTCGCCAAGCCCATGGCAAGCAATTTCTTCCAGGCGCTCATCGTCGCTCTCCTGATACTCATCTTCAATGCTCTGCTGTAGGGGTCAGTGTCACTTCGAATCGACGAGAATCTTCGGGGTTACGAAGATCAGCAATTCGACCTTGCTGTCGCGACGATCTTTGTTGCGGAACAGGCCACCCAATGCGGGGATATCGCCCAGCACCGGCACTTTGCTCAACGAATCCTGGCGCTCGAACTCATAGATGCCGCCAAGCACCACGGTTTGCCCGTTGTCGACCAGCGCGCCGGTCTGCACTTCGCGCTTGTCGATGATCGGTACCTGACCGCCCGGCGTCGAGATGAAGCCCGCCAGATTGTCCTTCTTGACCTTGAGCGCGAGGAACACGCGTCCATCGGCCGTAATGCGCGGCGTCACCAGCAGTTCGAGCACGACTTCCTTGAACTCGACAGTTGCGGTCGGAATACCCGTGCCGCCGGACTGCAGCGTCACGTAGCCGACTTCCTGGCCCTGTTTGATGACCGCCTCCTGCTGGTCGGCGGTGATCACTTTCGGGCTCGACAGCAGTTCGCCGCGATTTTCCGACTCCAGCGCCGACAGCTCCATGTCGAGAATGTAGTCGGCGCCGAGGATGGTGGCGGCAAACGATCCGGCTCCGGGCGCCAGCACCGGCAGGTTGAAGTTGAGGCGCTGCGGTGCCGACGGCGTTATCACGCCACCGCCCGTCGGGTCGCCAATTCCGACCGGCAATGAGGTCGAACTGCCATTCAGACGGTTCGCCAGACCAACGCCGGTCATGGCATCGGTAGACTCGAGCGAGCCACCAATGGTGATCAGGTTGCCGTCGCTGTCCTCACGCGCGCCAGCGATGCCGAAGCGCGCGCCGATCTGCTTGCGGAAGCCCTCCTGGGCAATCACGATGCGCGACTCGATCAATACCTGACGAACCGGGCGGTCGAGGATCGCGACGAGCTCGCGCACCTTGACCACACGCTCCGAAATGTCGTTGACGATCAGCGTATTGGTGCGCTCGTCGTAGCTGACGCTACCGCGCGGCGAGAGGACACCGCGGGTCTGCTTCTGGTCTTGCTGGCCTCCAGCGGTGTTGGTCAGCGTTTCGGTCGTCAGCAGCTTGGCAATGTCCTCGGCCTTGCCGTAACTGATCGAGATGTAGTCGGCGATCAATTCGGAACGATCTTCCATGGCAATCCGCGCGTCCTCGAGCGCCTGCTCGCGATCGGCGATTTCCTTGGTCGGTGCAATCCAGATGACGCTGCCGTTGCGGCGTTTGTCGAGACCCTTGGCCTGCAGGATGATGTCCAGCGCCTGATCCCATGGGACGTTGATCAATCGCAGCGTGACATTGCCCTGGACCGAATCGGCGACGACGATGTTGAGCTCGGACACGTCGGCGACCAACTGCAACACCGAACGCACCGGAATGTCCTGGAAGTTGAAGGTGACGCGATTGCCGCTGTAGACCGGCGGATCGCTAGCCAACCGCTTTTTCGGCTCTTCGCGTTTTGGCGAAATCTCCACCACATATTCCGATCCCGCCTGGTAAGCGAGCTTCTCGTACTCGGCCAGGGTCGTGAAATTGATTCGCGCACCACTACCCTGCGCACGCACATCGATGGATTCGACCGGGGTCGCGAAGTCGACCAGGTCAAGCTTGCGACGATGCTGCTCGGGCAGCGTCACATTGGGGAGGTCGAGCACCAGACGGCCGCCTTCCTCGCGCAGGTTGGCGTTGGCCGTGTCGCCCGAAAAACCGAGGATCAGCCTGCCCTCGCCGGCCTTGCCGCGGCGGAAGTCGATCGAAGTCAATTCGACCTGCGCGATCGGTGTCACCGCTTTGGCGGGATCGGTCGGCGCCCTGCTGGAAACGATGTCGGCAAAGCCGTTTTCGATCCTGAGCAGATAGGTCTTGCCTTCGCGATGAGCCGTGTACGGTGCCGGCCGGAACAGATCGACGACGACGCGGGTACGTCCCCCAGCCTCGACCGCGGTCAAGGCTTTTACGGCACCCGTGGTAATCGAGAGCATGCGCTGCTCAAAACGATTCGAGGTTTCCGGCAAGTCAATCGCGATCCGCGGCGGATCGCTGGTCGCGAACACCTTCGGATCGGCAGCGCCGCTATCCAATTCCAGCGCCACCTCGACCGCAGCCCCGGGCAATGCCTGGAAACTGACGTTCTTGAGGGCGTCGGCGGCATTGGCGCCGCTGGCGGAAGCAAGGAAGCACAGAGCGGCAACGCCCAGGATTTCCGCCTTCCGGTAATGTTGTTGGAGCTTCGGCCCGAAATATCTTCCGAGCATGCGCGAGAGGCTCTTCTCAGTCATGTCGTCAACCCCCAAAAGGCATCATTCATCATCAAGAGCAATCGCGGAACGGCGTTCTTCCCAGCCACCGAGTCCGTTCGGAAACAGCTCCACCAACTCGATTCGATCCTCGTAAATACCGAGGATCTTGCCGTCGTTCTGACCGAGGAAGTTGCTCGGTCTCACCCGATGCACCACCCCGGTCGGATCCTTCACCAATCCGAAGATCTCCGCTTCGGATCCCATCGTGCCCACCATATCGAGAGCGTCAAGCGGGAAGCTCTCGAGTTCTTCCTTGCGCCGGGTGCGATCGGGTCGCGGCCCCGATCCCGCGGACACCGCGTCGGCCTCGTCGCGCTGTTCATTGGAAACCCGGGCGAACGGATCGCGCATGCTCTGCGCCGCGTACTCGAAGGTTTCGAATTGCTGCATCTTCGGCAGCGGCGGCAACGGCTGCCCGGGGCGCTGTTTGATTTCGGCGATATAGGCGTCCAGCTCGCTTCGACTCTGGGCGCACCCGGCGAGTACACCAGCCAGCGCGGTCAAGCCGACCAGCAAGAGTATTCGGTTCATCGCGGCCTCCCTGGCGCCGAAGCAGCCTGCACGGTCTGCTCGTCTTCGTCGAGGTAACGGTAGGTTTTCACCGTACCCTCAAGGATCAACTGCCCCGCCGGCGCACTGGCATCCCGCGTGTTCTGCTTGAGCGAGATGTCGTGCATCGTCAGGATCACCACCCGAGGCAGCGATGCGACGGTGCTGACAAATGCGCCAAACTGATGGTACGAACCCACCATCCGCAGGGAGATCGGCTTCTCGGCGTAGAAGTCCTTGGAAATCTCCACCTGGGGCTCGAACAACTCGTTGACGATGCCGGACGCCAGCGCGGCTTGCGAGATGTCGACCAGCAGATCCGGCATTTCGGTCTTGCCCGGCAACTGCCGCAGCATTTGCTGCAGCACCAGTTCGATCTGTTGCAGCTGCTCGCGGTAGGCCTGCAGATTGGCAGCGCGTTCCTGCTTCTGCTCGAATTCGTCGCGCAGGCCCGCTTCCTTGGCAACCAGGGTATCGAACTCTTCGTGACTCGGCTTGAAGTACATGTACCAGCCGATACCGCAGATCACCGCGAACACCAGCCCGGCGAAGATTGCCTGAACCGTGATCGGCGACGAACCCAGATTATTGACATCGGCTTTGCGCAGATCGTCGATGATGCTCATCGCGTGCTCCCCTCCGCCGCAGCCACCGTTACCGCTTCGGCCTGCTCATCCTTGGCGTTGGGGTCCTCGAGACTGACCTTGAGCGAGAACACGTACGGTACCGCCTTGTCCGGGTTCTTCGCCTCGATCTTGACGATCTCGGAGTCCTTCAGCCACGCTGATGCGTCGAGATTTCGCATGTAGGCGGAAACGCGCGCATTGGACTGCGCAACGCCTTCGAGCGTAAGCGCCTGTCCAGCCTGCTTGATCGCCTGCAACTGGACGCCATCCGGCAGCGTACGCACCAGTTCGTCGAACAGATGCACCATCTGCGAACGCGTCGCCTGCAACTGCTCGATGATTTCCTTGCGCGCTATCAGGCGATCGCGCTGGCGGTCGAGTTCCTCGATCTCGGCAATCTGCGCATCGAGCGCCTTGATCTCTCTCGACAACGTCGCATTACGCTCGGTTTGCGCGTCGATCTGGGTACCGATGAACCACATCGCGACGAACACCGCCACGATCGCGGATACAGCGGACGCGCCAAGCAGGACGAAGAACTCCTGCTGCCGCTGCTTGCGGCGCTCTTCGCGCCAGGGCAGTAAGTTGATCCTGGCCATCAGTCGAAGCTCCTCATCGCCAGGCCGCAGACGATCATGAGAGCGGGGGCATCGGCAGCCAAAGACGATGCCTGGATCTTGGAAGACACCGCCATGCTGGCTACCGGGGATGCAATCTGGGTGGGTACCCCGAGTTGTTCCTCGACCAGTTCCTGGACGCCGTTGATCGAGGCGCATCCGCCGGCCAGAATGATCTGGTCGACGCGATTGAACTCGCTGCCGGCGAAGAAGAACTGCAGCAGTCGACTGACCTGCTGCACCATCGCTTCCTTGAACGGCTCGAGAACTTCGATCTCGTAACTCTCGGGGAGCCCGCCCTGGCGCTTGGCCAGACCCGCTTCTTCGTAGGAGAGCCCGTAGCGGCGCATCACCTCGTCAGTCAGCTGCTTGCCGCCGAACACCTGCTCGCGGGTGTAGATCGAGCGCTGGTTGCGCAGCACGTTGAGCGAGGTCATGGTGGCCCCGACGTCGACGATCGCGACCAGACCATCGCGTCCCGCTGGCATCTGGTCGGCGATCAGCTGGAAGGCGTTCTCCATCGCGAACGCCTCGACGTCGACCACCTTTGCCGTCAGCCCGCCCATCTCCAGCGCAGCGACACGCAGATCGACGTTCTCGGTCCGCGATGCCGCGAGCAGGATGTTGACGCTCTCCGGATTGTCCTTCACCGGCCCGAGTACTTCGAAGTCCAGACTGACTTCCTCGATCGGATAGGGAATGTACTGGTTGGCCTCGACCTGGATCTGATCATCCAGATCCTCCTCGGAGAGGTCGGCAGGCATCTGGATCACCTTGGTGATGACCGCAGAGCCAGCGACCGCCGCGGCGGCGAAGCGGGTCTTGACGCCCGAGCGCTGTACCGCGCGCTTGATCGCTTCGCCCACCGCCTCGACCTCGACGATGTTCTTTTCGACCACAGCGTTCGGTGGCAACGGCTCTACCGCGTAATGTTCCACGCGATAACGTCCCCCAGATTGACTGAGCTGCAAGAGCTTTACGGCCGTCGAGCTGATGTCGACTCCCACCAGCGGCGGCCTCTTCGGCGTGAACAGACCCACGGATTTTTCCCCTTCCGACGAGCCCTTACGAGCGATACGTGTGCTTTCACATTAAATCCCAAAGTCAAATGCTTGGCAACATGAAGTTTGTCGTTTCGCTCACACTATGAATCAGAGCTGCCGAACGATCCTCGGAGCGGACTGCATCCTCGGGATCCGTGCCCTAGAATCGCCGGCTCGTCAGGCTGCCGGATGTTGCACTGAATGAAACGCTGGTTTCGGTTCTTGCGCTGGCTGGCGCTGTTGGCACTGGCGGTAGTGCTGCTCGGTGCGGCCGCGTTGTACCTGGTCTACCGTCACTACGAGCCGCAGCTGCCCGACGTAGCAACGCTGCGCGATGTGCGCTTCCAGGTGCCGCTGAAAGTCTATTCCCGCGATGGCCAGCTGATCGCGAGTTTCGGCGAGGCTCGCAGGTTTCCGGCGGCAATCGACGATGTCCCCGACGTTCTCAAGCAGGCTTTCATCGCCACCGAGGACGAGCGCTTCTACCAGCACCCCGGTGTGGATTACCAGGGAATGGCCCGCGTCGGTTGGGAATTCGTGCGCGCCGGCGGCGAGTTCGGGTCTGGCGGCAGCACCATCACGATGCAGCTCGCGCGAAATTTTTTCCTGACGCCGGAGCGTCGTTACGAACGCAAGTTCAAGGAAATCCTTTTGGCGCTGAAGATCGAGCGCGATCTCAGCAAGGACGAAATTCTCGGCCTGTACCTCAACAAGATCTTCCTCGGCCAGCGCGCCTACGGCGTTGCCGCTGCGGCGCAGGTCTACTACGGCAAGGCGCTGGCGGACCTGAGCCTGACCGAGGCGGCAATGATCGCCGGCCTGCCCAAGGCACCCTCGGACTTGAATCCGGTGCAGAACCCGCAGCGTGCGCTGGAGCGCCGCAACTATGTGCTGTCGAGGATGCTCGCGGTCGGCTACATCGACGCTGCGACCCATGCCGCTGCGGTGCAGTCGCCGGAAAGCGCGCGTATCCACGAACTGCCAATCGAACTCGAAGCGCCCTACGTCGCCGAATTGGCGCGCCTGGAGGCCGAACGGTTGCTCGGTAGCGAGGAGGCGCTGACCGGCGGCTACTCGGTCTACACCAGTGTCGACTCTGCGCTGCAGCTTGCCGCCAATGCGGCAGTGCGCACGGCGCTGACCAATTACGAGGAGCGCCATGGCTATCGCGGGCCCGAGGCGCACGTGGCGCTCGACGACGCAGCGCCGGACGAGACCGCGCTGCGCGTCCTCAAGGGCCTGTCGTCGACCGGCGGTCTGCTGCCGGCGCTGGTGGTGGCGGTCGGCGCCGAATCGGCGGAACTGCTGTTTCAGGATGGCAGCAGCGGCACATTGAAGTTCGAGGAGGCCCGCTGGGCGCGTCGATACGTCAGTGCGGACGAACGCGGACCGGCGCCCAGGACCATGCTCGAGCTGCTCAAACCGGGCGACGTGATCCGTGCCCGCGCCACCGAGAGCGGCGCTTGGCGGCTGACCCAGATTCCGACCGTACAGGGTGCGCTGGTCGCGCTCGATCCCGAGGACGGCGGCATCCGTGCGCTGGTCGGCGGTTTCAGCTTCGGACGCAGCAAATTCAACCGCGCCACCCAGAGCGAGCGCAATCCAGGGTCCAGCTTCAAGCCGTTCGTCTACTCGGCGGCTTTCGAGAAAGGCTTCACCGCGGCCTCGATCGTCAACGATGCACCAATCGTGTTCGAGATTCCGGGTGTCGAGAAGGCGTGGCGCCCACAGAACGACAACCAGACTTTCAGCGGACCGATCCGCCTGCGCGAAGCGATGGTGCGCTCCAAGAACCTGGTGTCGATCCGTGTCCTCGACGCCATCGGCGTCGGCTATGCGAGGCGCTACATCGAGCGCTTCGGCTTCGACCCGAAGCATCTGCCCGAGAACCTCTCGCTTGCGCTCGGCACGGCGTCGGCACCGCCGTTGACGATGGCGCGCGGATTCGCGGTGTTCGCCAACGGCGGCTTCCGCGTCGACCCGTACCTGATCGAGCGCATTGACGACAGCGAGGGCGAGGTCGATTTCACCGCCACTCCGTCACGTGCCTGCGCCGGATGCCCCGAGCGGATCGCCGAAGAATTCGACCTGCAGGCCGTGATCGAGGGCAGCGAGACCACCGACACTGCGATCGCCACCAGCGCGTCGGGACCGAAACTGGCGCCGCGGGCAATCGATGCGCGCAACGCCTACCTGATCACCTCGCTGCTGATGGATGTGGTCAAGCGCGGTACCGGCCGCAAGGCCATGGAGTTGGGCCGCAGCGACCTGGCCGGCAAGACCGGCACCACCAACGAGCATCGCGACGCCTGGTTCTCCGGCTTCAACCAGTCACTGGTGGCGACCGCGTGGATGGGCTTCGACGATTTCTCCACCCTCGGCGATGGTGAGTTCGCTGCCAAGACCGCGCTGCCGATGTGGATCAACTTCATGGGCGCGGCGCTGAAAGACGTCCCGCAAACGCTTCCAGCGATGCCGACTGGCATCACCACCGCGCGCATCAACAGCGGCAGCGGCCAACTGACGTCGGCTTCCGACCCCGACGCGATCATGGAGAACTTCCGCGTCGAAGATCTGGAGCGCCTGGGCCGCAGCGCTGTTGCATCTGGTCGCCAGGATCCCTACGAGGTCTTCTGATGGCGGCGCTGGGTTCGCCAGGAGCGCCGGGGTTGAGCGCATCTTCCCCGGCGGCCACGGCGCAGCAGCTGCGCGCCGCGCTGCAGGCGATGCAGGTGTTGCAGCCATTCGCGCCGCGCGTGGCTGGGGCATTGGCGGAGGGAACGGCGGACCCGCGTCTGCCGATCGTCCTGCATGTGGTCGCGGAGCATGCCGACGACGTCCAGCGCCTGCTGGTCGAACGCGAAATCCCGGCACGCATGCGCCAGACACGCATGTATCCGCCGCGCGCCCCGGCGCTGGCGCTACCCGGAGTCAGCTTCCTGGCGGGCGATCAGGAGTTTCTGATCTGGATCTTCACTGAAGCCCAGTTCCGCCAGCGCGTGCGCATCGGCAACGAGAGCGTCGCTTCGCCCCGGATGACGCGCGCTGCGGTCGAGGCCTGGCTGGCAAAGCTGACCTCGGGGGACGCCCGGGCCGGTTGAACGCAAAGACGCAGATTCCGCAGAGAAGAGCGAATGCGGCGACAATGCCGCAATCGGCTTTGCCGGGAGCCGGCTCTCCGGTGCGAACCGGAGTTCAGAAACACCCGCGCAGAGCCGCGGAGCCGCAAAGACCAGTGGTTTGATCCAGCTTCTCTCCGCGCGCTCTGCGTCTCCGCGTTTAACCGGCCGCGTTTTGCCCGGAAGCCATCAGCCGGCCTCAGGCCGGTCGTTCAACGCCACGTAATCGCGTGCGCTGGGGCCGACGTAGATCTGCCGCGGCCGGCCGATCTTGACGTCGCGTTCCTGGTTCTGTTCCAGCCAGTGCGCAATCCAGCCGGCGGTGCGCGCGATCGCGAACATCACGGTGAACATCTCCACCGGAATATTGAGCGCCTTGTAGATGATCCCCGAATAGAAATCCACGTTCGGATACAGCTTGCGCTCGATGAAGTAGTCGTCCTTCAACGCGACGTCTTCCAGCGCCATCGCCACTTCCAGCAGCGGATCCTGAATTCCAAGCTCATCCAGGACTTTGTAGCACATCTCGCGAATGATCTTGGCGCGCGGGTCGAAGTTCTTGTAGACCCGATGACCAAAGCCCATCAAGCGATACGAGTCGTTCTTGTCCTTGGCGCGGGCGACCGCCTTGGCCACATTGGCCTTGTCGCCGATCTCGTGCAATTGCTTGAGGACCGCTTCGTTGGCGCCGCCATGCGCGGGTCCCCACAACGCGGCGATCCCGCCGGCGATGCAGGCGATCGGGTTGGCGCCGGTGGAACCGACCAGACGCACGGTCGAGGTCGACGCGTTCTGCTCATGATCGGCGTGCAGGATGAACAGCAGGTCGAGCGCCTTGGCGGCGATCGGGTTGACCTTGTAGGGCTCCGCCGGGACGGCGAACATCATGTCCAGGAAGCGCGAACAATAGTCGAGATCGTTTTTCGGATAGACGTATGGCTGACCCACCGAATGCTTGTAGCAAGCGGCCGCCAACGTCGGAATCTTCGCGATCAGGCGGATTGCCGTGATCATCCGGTGCGCCGGATTTTCCGGATCCAGAGAGTCGTGATAGAAGGCCGCGAGCGAACCGGCGATGCCCACCATCATCGCCATCGGATGGGCGTTGTAGTGGAAGCCGTTCATGAACAGCTTCAGCGACTCGTGGATCATCGTGTGGTTGGTGACGTGGTGCTCGAATTCCTTGAATTGAGCAGGCGTCGGCAACTCACCGCTGATCAGCAGATAGGCAACCTCCAGGAAGCTGGAATTCTGCGCCAGTTGCTCGATCGGGTAGCCGCGGTAGAGCAGCACGCCCTGGTCGCCGTCGATGTAGGTGATCGCGCTCTTGGTCGAGCAGGTCGACACGAATCCTGGGTCGAATGTGAACAGGCCAAGATCTTTGTTCAATCGGGCGATATCGACCGCCGGATCCCCGAGCACACCTGAAACGATCGGCAACTCCACCGATTTGCCAGTGCGCGAATCGGTAATGGCAACAGTATTGGACATGGGTCTACTCCGAGGACGGGTCGACATCCCTGCCGCGAGTTGCGGAACCAGCGGATGTCGAGAGCTGGGACCCCTCTAACACTACCATCGTGGCCCGCACGCGTGCGCAGTAAGCGATGCCAGTGCGACCAATTGTTGATGCTGGCTGTTGCTTGTTGCTTGTTGTTTGTTGGCAGCAGCAGCGCGCGTGAGGCGCACGCCCGCATTTCTCACAGCGGTCGCGGATGATCGCGAAGGGCT
>JAIMJQ010000073.1:0-3745 GCA_020693165.1 Xanthomonas sp.
TTTTGGGTGAAACTGAAGGCTTTCCCGGAACGTGGACGAGAGCGTTCGAACAAGGTCCGAAGCCACCAAACCAGAAGCAGTCGCGATGCAGCGATCCCGCTGCTGCCGAAACGCTGCTGCGCTAAGCGGTAGCCTCATCCGGCGTTTCGGCGGTCGTCGCTTCCGAGCGCACGCTGAGTCCGTCGCCATCCACTTCGACGTAGACCCGACCGCCGCCGACCAGCGCGCCGAACAGCAGTTCGTCGGCGAGCTTGCGCTTGATGTGTTCCTGGATTACGCGCGACATCGGCCGCGCACCCATCTGCGGGTCGAAACCCTTGTCGGCCAGCCAGGCGCGCGCGTTCTCGTCGACGTGCAAAGTCACGTGCTTGTCAGCGAGTTGCGATTCCAGCTCGATGACGAACTTGTCGACCACGCGCAGAATGGTGGCACGATCGAGCGCCGCAAACTGGATGATCGCGTCGAGGCGGTTGCGGAACTCCGGCGTGAAACCGCGGCGGATGACCTCCATCGCGTCGGTGGAATGATCCTGCTCGACGAAGCCCATGCTGCGGCGCGCAGCCTGCGCAGCGCCGGCATTGGTGGTCATCACCAGCACGACGTTGCGGAAGTTCGCCTCGCGGCCATTGGTGTCGGTCAGCACGCCGCGGTCCATCACTTGCAGCAGCAGGTTGAACACATCCGGGTGCGCCTTCTCGACTTCATCCAGCAACAACACCGCATGCGGATGCTTGGTCACCGCCTCGGTCAGCAAACCACCCTGATCGAAGCCGACATAGCCCGGAGGCGCGCCAACCAGGCGCGACACCGTGTGCGCTTCCATGTACTCGGACATGTCGAAACGGATCAGCTCGATGCCGAGGATCATCGCCAGCTGGCGCGTGACTTCGGTCTTGCCGACGCCGGTCGGACCGGCAAACAGGAAGCAGCCGATCGGCTTGTTGGGGTCGCCCAGCCCGGACCGCGACATCTTGATCGCCGCGGTCAGCACCTCGATTGCCAGTTCCTGACCGAACACCACCATCTTCAGGTTGCGATCGAGGTTGCGCAGCACGTCCTTGTCGGATACCGACACATGCTTGGCCGGAATGCGCGCCATCTTGGCGACGATGTACTCGACTTCTTCGATGTCGATGATGCGTTTGCGCTTGTCCTCGGTCAGCAACTGCTGGCGGGCGCCGGCTTCGTCGATGACATCGATCGCCTTGTCCGGCAGGAAGCGGTCGTGGATGTGCTTGACCGAAAGGTCGACGGCAGCCTTGAGCGCCTCGGCGGCGTACTCGACCTTGTGGTGCTCCTCGAAGCGCGTCTTCAGGCCGCGCAGGATTTCGATGGTGTCGGCGATCGTCGGTTCGGCCACGTCGATCTTCTGGAAACGCCGTGTCAGCGCGCGATCCTTCTCGAAGATGCCGCGGAACTCCTGGAAAGTCGTTGAACCGATGCAACGCATCTCGCCCGAGCCCAGCAGCGGCTTGATCAGGTTGCTGGCGTCCATGACGCCGCCGGAGGCCGATCCGGCGCCGATGATGGTGTGGATTTCGTCGATGAACAGAATCGCGCGCGGAATGCGCTTGAGCTCGGAAACCACCTGTTTCAGGCGCTTCTCGAAGTCACCGCGATACTTGGTGCCGGCCACCAGGGCGCCAAGGTCGAGCGCGAAGATCACCGCATCCTTGAGCACCTCCGGCACATCATGGTCGACGATGCGCTTGGCCAGGCCCTCGGCCAGCGCGGTCTTGCCGACGCCGGCTTCGCCGACATACAGCGGGTTGTTCTTGCGCCTGCGGCACAGCACCTGGATGGTGCGCTCGATCTCGTCGGCACGGCCGATCAGTGGATCGATCTTGCCCTGGCGCGCCATGTCGTTGAGATTGCTGGCATAGGCCTGCAGCGCGCTCTGCTTCTCGCCGTCGCCGCCGCCTTCGGACTCGCCGCGTTCACTGCCGGCGTCGCGCACCGGGTCCTGGGTGATCTTGGCGATGCCGTGCGAGATGTAGTTGACCACGTCGAGGCGGGTGATGTCCTGCTTTTGCAGCAGGTAGGCCGCGTGCGAGTCCTTTTCGCCGAAGATCGCCACCAGCACGTTGGCGCCGGTGACTTCCTTCTTGCCGGACGACTGCACGTGGTAGACCGCACGCTGCAACACGCGCTGGAATCCGAGCGTAGGCTGGGTATCGCGTTCGTCGTCGGCCGGCAGCATCGGCACGGTCTCTTCGATGATCGAGCGCGTTTCGTCCGACAGCTTCTTGAGGTCGGCGCCGCAGGCCTTCAGGACTTGCGCCGCGGACGGGTTTTCGATCAGGGCCAGAAGCAGGTGCTCGACGGTCATGAACTCATGCCGTTTGGCGCGGGCTTCCTTGTAGCTCTGACTGATCGTCAGTTCCAGGTCCTTGCTGAACATGGACTTCCTTTCTCCTGCGCTCGGCGCTGATTCGTTCTACCACATGGACCCGCTTGGCGCCGAAATCAAGCGTGACGAAATTCGCTGTTATTCATGCCTCTTCCATGGAGCACATCAACGGGTGCTGGTGGGCGCGCGCGAAAGCGTTGACCTGCGCCACCTTGGTATCTGCCACATCACGCGTGAACACTCCGCACACACCCTTGCCCTGGGTATGCACATGCAACATCACCCGCGTGGCGTTCTCGCGCGACATCGCGAAGAATGTTTCCAGCACGATCACCACGAACTCCATCGGCGTGTAGTCGTCGTTCAGTATCACCACCTTGAACATCGGTGGCTTCTTCAATTCCGGGCGCGACTCCTGGACGGCAATGCCCAAGTCCTCATGCCTGTCGCTGTGGGTCTCCTCGCTCATGACTTCCGGTTGCGCTCGACGGGCTTGCACTAGATGGATCGGAGTATATCCAGCTGAATCGTGAGTAGCGGGTCAGGGCGGATCGAGCCGCGACGAGCTTGGCGCAAGGTGCGGACATGGTCGGGCGGCTCGATCCGACCTACTATTGCGGCCAATCCGATCCCGGCACGCCGACGCACGAGGCCATGCGAGACACCACCCAGCTTCCGCGCATTACCGTCGCCGCCGTCGTCCCCGATGGCGACCGTTTCCTGCTGGTCGAAGAGCGCATCGACGGCCGCGCCGTACTCAACCAGCCAGCCGGCCACCTCGATCCGAACGAATCGCTGATCGACGCGGTGATCCGCGAAACGCGTGAAGAAACTGCGTGGGATGTGCGCCCGCTGGGGTTGATCGGCATTTATCAGTTGCTGCTGCCGCACGTGCATTTCGTGCGCATGACGTTTCTGTGCGAAGCGCTTGGGCATGATCCGGCGCAGGCGCTGGACCAGGAGATCATCCGTACGCACTGGCTGACCCGCGAGCAGATCGCCGACCACAGCGTCCCGCAACGCAGCGGGTTGGTGCTGCGCTGCATCGACGATCATCTGGCCGGGCGCCGGTGGCCGCTGGAGCAGATCGTGGAGCCGCTCAGGTGAGCTGGCCGTTGCGTGATGATTGTGGGTTGTCGGCAGTCAGAGCGACCGCCGGGACGGCGGCCCTCCGGGAGCAGGAGCAACCGCACGCCTTCGCAGGGCGGCTGTCCCGGCCGCCGCTGCCAGGCACTGGTGGGTCCAGACTTGTCTGGATGCTCTCGCTCCAGCCTCTGGAAAAGCGTCCAGACAAGTCTGGACCCACCAGAGCTGACCCGCGTCCAGACAAGTCTGGACCCACCAGAGCTGACCAGTCTCCAGACAAGTCTGGACCCACCAGAGCTGACCCGCGTC
>JAIMJQ010000073.1:3879-17313 GCA_020693165.1 Xanthomonas sp.
CCACCAGAGCTGACCCGCGTCCAGACAAGTCTGGGCCCACCAGAGCCCCGAATTCGCCCAGCGACGGGCGCCCCGCATGAGAGTCCTCGTCGGTCTCTCCGGGGGCGTCGACTCGTCGGTCACGGCGCTGCTGCTCAAGCGCGCCGGGCGCGAGGTCGGCGGGCTGTTCATGAAGAACTGGGAGGAGGACGATGTCGATGGCGCCTGCTCGGCAGAAGCCGACGCCCGCGACGCGCGCAGCATCGCCGAGCTGCTCGGCATCCCCTTCTACGGCCGCAACTTCGCCGCCGAGTACTGGGATGGCGTGTTCGAGCACTTCCTCGCCGAGCTGAAGGCCGGGCGCACACCGAATCCGGACATCCTGTGCAATCGCGAGGTCAAGTTCAAAACCTTCGTCGAGCACGCCGAGGATCTGGGTTACCAGCGCATCGCCACCGGCCACTACGCCCGCCTGCGCCGTCTGGACGGACGTGTCGAACTGCTGCGCGGCGTCGATGCGAACAAGGACCAGAGCTACTTCCTGCATGCGCTGGACCAGCAGCAACTGGGCTGGGCCGAGTTTCCGGTCGGGCACCTGACCAAACCCGAGGTCCGCCGGATCGCCACCGAGGCCGGCCTGCCGACCCACGCCAAGCGCGATTCGACCGGTATCTGTTTCATTGGCGAGCGCAATTTCGATCCGTTCATCGCGCGCTATCTGGCGCCGAATCCGGGCCCGATGCGCACGCCCGAGGGCGAGCAGGTCGGCGAGCACCGCGGGCTGCAGTTCCACACCATTGGCCAGCGTGGCGGGCTGGCCATCGGCGGCCGCAAGGGCGGCAGCGGCGAGCCCTGGTACGTCGCCGCCAAGTCGATCGCCGACAACGCGCTGATCGTGGTCCAGGGCGACCATCCAGCGCTGTACGGCACCCGCCTGGTGACCGAGGCGATCAACTGGATCGCGGGCTCGGCGCCGGCGCACGAGTTCGCTTGCGCCGCGAAGATCCGCTATCGGCAGGGCGATCAGGGCTGCCGCGTCCGTGCGCTGGAGAACGGCTGCGTCGAAGTGGCGTTCGACGAACGCCAGCGTGCGATCACGCCGGGACAGTCGGTGGTGTTCTATGCCGGTGAGGTGTGCCTGGGCGGCGGGGTGATCAACGCCAGCGATGCCTATCTGGGCGGGTTGTAGGTCTCGCCAGCCTCTGTGGAGCTTGTTTATCCCGCGATCTTGTGTGCGAAAGGCGGGGCTGGGGACTGGGGGCTGGGGCGCGCTGTCCCACGGGCGAGGGAAACACGGACGGGACGGGGTATTGGCGCGTGCGCCGCCAGCGTGTCGCCGGTTTGCGGAAACGCGCCCCAGCCCCCAGTCCCCAGCCCCGCTCTTCCCTGCTACAGCCGAAACTTGTCACCCAGATAAACCTCGCGCACCTGCGGATGCGCCAGGATCTGTTCCGGCGTGCCTTCGGCGAGCACCTGGCCGGCGTTGAGCACATAGGCGCGGTCGCAGATGCCTAGGGTCTCGCGAACGTTGTGGTCGGTGATCAGCACGCCGATGCCGCGCTCCTTGAGATGGCTGATCGCCCCCTGGATCTCGCCGACCGAGATCGGATCGACGCCGGCGAAGGGTTCGTCGAGCATGATGAAGCGCGGCTTGGCGGCCAGCGCGCGGGCGATTTCGACGCGCCGACGTTCGCCGCCGGACAGGCTCTGGCCGAGCTGGCCGCGCAGGTGGGTGACCTGCAATTCCTCCAGCAGCGATTCCAGCATCACGGTGCGCCCGCGCTTGGTCAGGTCCTTGCGCATCTCGAGCACCGCGAGCAGGTTGTCCTCGACGGTGAGGCGACGGAACACGCTCGGTTCCTGCGGCAGGTAACCGATCCCGAGGCGCGCGCGGTCGGACATCGACAGCGGCGTGATGTCGCGGCCGTCGAGTTCGATGCGGCCGCGATCGGCGGCGATCATGCCAACGATCATGTAGAAACAGGTGGTCTTGCCGGCGCCGTTCGGGCCGAGCAAGCCGACCACTTCGCCCACGCTCAGATGACACGACACGCCGCGGACGACTTCGCGGCCGCGATAACGCTTGCTCAGGCTTTCGACCAGCAGCATCGGCGGATCAGGGCCCGGCGTGTCGAACGGCGGGCTCGGCCGCCGGGGTCAGCGCGCCCGATTTCGGTGCCTCAACCGGTTTCGGCGCCGCTTCGGGCGTCGGCGCCTTGGGTGGAATCACCATCAGCACGCCACCGCCGACACCCTCGCCCGCGGCGAGACGCCCGGTCTTGACCGAGTAAGTCACACGCTCGGAGCGCAGCGTCCCCTGCGGGCGCACCAGCACCACCTCACCGCGCAGTTCGACGGTTTCCTCGGCGAGCCGGTAGTCGATCGTCAACGCCTGGGCGTTCATCTCGCCACCGCCATCGATACCCTGGGTCAGCGTCGCCGGTTTCCCGGTCAGCAGCGCGCGCGAAACCGCGCCCTTGTCCTGGGTGACGTCGGCGCGCGCGGCATTGACCACCAGGCTGCCCTGGGTGATGCGCACATTGCCGGTCAACACCGTGGTGTTGTCGCCCATGCCGGACTCGAAACGATCCGACTTGATCTGCATCGGTTGCTGGCGATCGCTTTCCAGCGCCGCCGCGGGCAGCGCAACGAGCAGGCCGAGCAGCAGCCAACGAGGACTAGGAACCCTTGCGTTTCGGCACATATTCACCTTCCACCTGGCTACGGAGCAGGAACCTATCCTTGGCGAGGTCGGCGCGCAGGCCAACGCCGCGGATCTGGCTCCCGGTGCCGACAATCTCCACGGCTTCGTCGCTGCTTGCAAGCCGTCCGTCGATATCGAACTCGATGCGCTCGGAACGGATCGTGACCGGATCGCGCTCCGCCTTGTTGCCCTTGAGCACCACCTGCTGCTGCAGCCACAGGCGGTCCTTGGCGACATCCAGCCGGCCTACCTGCGACTTCCCGTTCCAGCGCGCGCCATCGGCGCTGACCACGTCGAATATCGGCAACTCGATCAGGTACTCGGAGCTGCTGCGCGGACTGGTGATGCGCGGACTGATCAGCACCAGATTGGGTTTGCCGGTGCTGTCGTAGATGCGCATCTCGACGGCGCGGATCTCGTTGTCCTCGCGCGCGGCGCGCTGCGGCGACGGCGGCGCTTCCGGCGGCGCAAACCAGCGCAACAGTCCGTAGCTCGCCAGCGAGGTCGCGGCCAGCGCCAGCAGCCAGACGCGGGTGCGCTCAGGCGTCACGCGGCGGTCCGAAGAAGGGCGCGAGCAGCAAGTCGAGCTTGCCCTGGGCGGCCAGCACGAATTCGGCGAATTCGCGCACGGCGCCGGCGCCGGCGGGGCGCGTGGCGTGCCAGACGCAGCGCTCGCGCACCGCAGGCACGGCCTCGGCCACGGTCGCCGGCAGCACGACGCGGGTGAGGATCGGCAGGTCGGGCAAGTCGTCGCCCATGTACGCGGCCTGGTACCAGCTCGATCCCAGCGTCCTGGCAATCTGCTCGAACACCGGCAGCTTGTCGCGGACCCCAAGATGCACATGGGTCAGGCCGAGCTCGGACAGCCGCCGCTGTGCGGCATCGCTGGCGCGCGCGCTGATGACGACGGTGGCGATACCCGCCTGCTGCAGCAGCTTGAGGCCAAGACCGTCGTGCACGTGGAAGGCCTTCGCCTCGGCGCCGTCGTTGGCGTACCAGAGGCGGCCATCGGTAAGCACGCCATCGATGTCGAAGCCGATGATGCGGACCGCGCGCGCGCGCTCGACGAGGTGCGACTCGGCCGCTTGCATCAGATCACGCGCGCCCGCAGCAGGTCGTGGAAGTTCAGCGCACCGACCAGCAGGCCTTCGGCGTTGACCACCAGCAAGCCGCTGATCTTGTGGCCTTCCATCATCCGCGCCGCTTCGATGGCGAGCTTGTCCTCGCTGATCGTGCGCGGATTTGCAGTCATCAGCGCCGACACCGGCGTGGTGCGCAGATCGACGCTGGAATCATCCAGCGCGCGGCGCAGGTCGCCGTCGGTAAACACACCGTAGAGATGGTCGTCGGCGTCGGCGATCGCCGTCATTCCGAGGTTCTTGCGGGTCATCTCCATCAGCGCCTCGGTCACGCTGGCGCCGGGAGCCACCCGCGGAATCTCGCCACCGGCGTGCATGACGTCGCGAATGTGCACCAGCAGGCGGCGACCGAGCTGACCGGCCGGATGCGATGCGGCGAAGTCGTCGGAGGTGAATCCGCGCGATTCCAGCAGCGCAATCGCCAGCGCGTCGCCCATCACCAGCGCCACGGTGGTGCTCGAGGTTGGCGCCAGCCCCAGCGGACAGGCTTCCTCGGCAACGGCGACATCGAGGTGCACGTCGGCCAGGCGCGCCAGGCTGGAGCGCGGGTTGCCGCTCATCGCGATCAACGGCACACCCTTGCGCTTGACCACCGGAAGCATGGTCAGCAATTCGTCGGTCTCGCCCGAGTTCGACAGCGCCAGCACCACGTCCTGACTGGTGATCATGCCGAGGTCGCCATGGCTGGCCTCGGCCGGATGCACGAAGAACGCCGGCGTGCCGGTGCTCGCCAGCGTCGCGGCGATCTTGCGCGCGATATGGCCGGACTTGCCGATGCCGCTGACCACCACGCGCCCCTGGCACGCCAGAATCAGCTGGCAGGCGCGCGTGAAGGTGCCATCGATGCGCGCGGACAGCGCGCGGATCGAGGCGATTTCGATGTCGATGACCCGCCGGGCTGCCGCGGCGACCGCAGCGGCCGGCAGATCCTCGACCGACCGGGAGACAATCGCGTTCATTTGAGGACTCAGGCTATCTCGGTAGATTCTATATACCCGCGGCATCCGATAGCATCCGTGCCCCCTTTCGGGGCATGCAGGCATGCTCCAGACAGGTCCGGAGTTTACACCGGCGCACCCTGAACGGTCAGGCAACTGCAAGCCACAGGTTATTGCCGAAGCTGAACGACCTCCACCGTAACCAACCCGGATGACCCAATGAACGCTGCCACAATCCAAGCCATGATCGTTGCAGGAATGCCCGATGCGCAGGTTTCGGTCGAGGGCGCGGATGGCGTCCACTTCGAAGCGCTGGTGATCGCCTCCGAATTCACCGGATTGCGCCCGCTGCAACGCCATCGACGGGTGTATGACACACTCGGCGACAAGCTCGGCGGCGATATCCACGCGCTGTCGCTCAAGACTTTCACGCCCGAGGAATGGGCAGCGCGCAGCTGACCTCCGGGCAGCGCGCGCAAACACTGACAAGGAAACACCGATGGCCAAGATCATCGTCGAGGGCGGCGTGCCGCTGCATGGCGAAGTTTGGATTTCCGGCGCCAAGAACGCAGTGCTGCCGATCCTCTCGGCGACGCTGCTCGCCGACAGCCCGTGCTCGATCGGCAACGTGCCGCACCTGCACGACGTCACCACGACGATGGAACTGCTCGGCCAGATGGGCGTCGAACTGGCGGTGGACGAGCGCATGCGAATCCACGCCGACTCGACCAAGGCGACCTCCTGCTTTGCACCGTACGACCTGGTCAAGACCATGCGCGCGTCGATCCTGGTGCTGGGGCCGCTGGTGGCTCGCTTCGGCCAAGCCGAAGTCTCGCTACCGGGTGGTTGCGCCATCGGCACACGCCCGGTCGACCTGCACATCAAGGGCCTCGAAGCGCTCGGCGCCGAAATCACCGTCGAGGCCGGCTACATCAAGGCGCGCGCGAAGCGCTTGCGCGGTGCCCGCATCATGCTCGACCTGGTCACCGTCACCGGCACCGAGAACATCATGATGGCGGCCGCGCTGGCCGAGGGCACCACCGTCATCGAGAACGCGGCGCAGGAGCCCGAGGTCGTCGACCTCGCCAATTTCCTGATCGCGATGGGCGCGCAGATCGAAGGTGCCGGCAGCAACACGATCACCGTGCACGGTGTCGAACGCCTGCTCGGCTGCCATTACGACGTGCTGCCAGACCGCATCGAAACCGGTACCTTCCTGGTTGCCGGCGCCATCAGCGGCGGTCGTGTGCTGCTCAAGCGCACGCGCCCGAAGACCCTGGACGCGGTGCTGCAGAAACTCGAAGACACCGGCGCACACCTGAACGTGACCGAAGATTCGATCGAACTCGACATGCGCGGCAACCGCCCGAAAGCGGTGTCGGTGACCACCGCGCCCTACCCGGCCTTTCCGACCGACATGCAGGCGCAGTTCACCGCGCTGAACAGCGTCGCCGAGGGCGTCGGCATGGTCACCGAGACGGTGTTCGAAAACCGCTTCATGCATGTGCAGGAATTGCGTCGCCTCGGCGCCAACATCCGTCTGCACGGCAACACCGCCGTGATCACCGGCGTCAAAAAGATGACCGGCGCACCGCTGATGGCCACCGATTTGCGCGCCTCGGCGAGCCTGGTGCTCGCCGGCCTGGCCGCCGGCGGCGAAACCGTCATCGACCGCGTCTACCACATCGACCGCGGCTACGAGTGCATCGAAGAAAAGCTTGGCGCGCTCGGCGCGCGCATCCGGCGGCTGCCGAACTAAGCGCAGCGATCAGCGGAACGCAGGTCAGGTTGCCTGACCTGCTTCTCATGGCTTGGAGCAGCGCCTGCTCAGTCGGAGAACGACTGCAACACGCTCATCAGGCGCTCGCCGTCGGGCTCGATCTGCTCGACCTTGATCGGCAGGAAGCCGTAGTCCACTGCGTGCCAGCTGACGGTCTTGCGCTCGGCATTCTCGCGCACGCGCTCGACGCGGATGGCTTGCATGCTGCCAGTTCCGGTCTCGACCGGTTCATCGCCGACCACCAGAAAGCGCCAGTTCTCGGCCTTGCCCTTGCTCGCGACCGCGATGTCGAACACTGAGCCGTTGGGGACGCCTTCGGCCAGTTTCGCGGCAATGCCGAGCACGACGGCATGCCGATCGAGCACCGAATCGGTGACCTGGTAGTTCCACGACTTGTTGTTGTCGACTTCGCTGACGCGGCCGTCGGCAGAGACGCCGAGCTCGCGCGAGCGCTGGCGACCGACCATCTCCTGCTTGTAACGATAGCTGCGGGTGCTGATGCCGGCTTCGCCGACAGCGAGTTCGGAGCGCTCGTTGATGGTCACGCCGAGGAAACCGGCGAGGCCGCCCGTGCCTTCGGTGTGACTCACGAACAGCGCTTCGCCCGGGCGCGACAGCGTCAGCTCCATTTTCATCGTTCCGAGCTGCTTGCCGTTACGGCTGACAGCAAAATTCGCCTCGAACGGCTCAACCGCCACGGCATGCGCCAGCGGCGACAACAGCATTGAGGCGAGTAAGAACCAGCGTGACGCCTTCATCGATGGATTCAGCTCGCAAACGGATGGGCACCCATTCGAGCCCCGCGCGCATGAATGGGCGCTTATCGGGGGGTACGCGCTGGCGCGTTCCCCGGATGTTTGTAGCGGAGCTTGCTCCGCTGGCCTTTCGCATCGCTGAGCCGAGTGGGCTCCAACACTGTTCAGTTAGCCGGGACTCCGTTCGGGCTGAGCCTGTCGAAGCCCAAGCGCACGAGGCAGGCGCTTCGACGGCGATGGCGAAAAAGCAGCGGAGCAAGCTCCGCTCTACAGCAAGCGGATGGGTTCGGCGAGTTCGGCACCGTCTACCACGATGCGCTCGCCATCGAGGCGCACGCGGCGCTCGGCAATCAGGCGTACGGCCGCCACCAGCAAGCGATGCTCCTGCGGCAACAGGCGCGCGGCCAGCGCGTCCGGCGTGTCGTCGGCATGGACCGGCACGCGCACCTGCATCAACACCGGGCCGCCATCGAGCACCGGGGTCACGAAATGCACGCTGGAACCGTGCTCGGCGTCGCCGGCGGCGATGGCACGTTCGTGGGTGTGCAGGCCCTGGTACTTCGGCAGCAGCGAGGGATGGATGTTGATCAGCCGGCCGCGCCACTGCTCGACGCTGGCGGCCGTCAGGATGCGCATGAAGCCGGCCATGACGACGAGATCCGCACCGCTGGCGGCCACCTCGGCGAACAGTGCCTGCTCGAAAGCGGCCCTGTCGGCATACCGGCGGGACTCGAACACCTGCGTCGGGATGCCCGCCGCCTGAGCCAGTCCGAGTCCGGCGGCGTCCGGCTTGTTGCTGTAAACCCCGACCAGCGCGACCGGCAGATCGCGCTGGCTGGCGGCAATCAGGGCGCCGAGGTTGCTGCCACGCCCCGAGATGAGGACGGCGACGCGCAATGGTTCATTCGATGACGACACGTTCGCCCTCGCCTGCATGCTCGACCACGCCACCGATGTCCCACGCCGGCAGGCCCTGCGCCGCAAGGCGCGAAATGGCGTCGGCGACGGCTGCAGCCGGCAGCACCAGCACGAAACCGATGCCACAGTTGAAAGTACGCCACATCTCGCTGCGCGCAACCTGCCCCGCCTGCATCAGCCACCCGAACACCGGCGGCTGCAGCCAGGCGTTGCCGTCGATGCGCAGTCCGAGGCCGTCCGGAACGACGCGGATGATGTTCTCGGTGATGCCGCCGCCGGTGATGTGCGCCATCGCCGCGATCGGCAGATCGGCGAGCAGGCCCAGCACCGGCTTGACGTAGAGCCGGGTCGGCGCCATCAGCGCGTCGCCCAGCGGCTGCCCGCCGACGTTGCGGGTCAGATCGGCCTGCGCGCGATCCAGGATCCGGCGGATCAGCGAGTAGCCGTTCGAATGCGGGCCGGAACTGGCGATCCCGACCAGCCGCTGGCCGGCCTTGACCCGGCTGCCGTCGAGCATCCTGGAGCGCTCCACGAGGCCGACGCAGAAGCCGGCGAGGTCGTATTCGCCGGGCGGATACATGTCCGGCATCTCCGCGGTTTCGCCGCCAACCAGCGCGCAACCGGACTCCTCGCAGCCGCGCGCGATGCCGGCGACCACCGCTGCGGCAGTCTCGACGTCGAGCTTGCCGGTGGCGAAATAGTCGAGGAAGAAGATCGGCTCGGCGCCCTGAACCAGCACGTCATTGACGCACATGCCGACGAGGTCGATGCCGATGGTGTCGTGGCGCCCGAGTTGCTGTGCCAGCTTGAGCTTGGTGCCGACGCCATCGGTCCCGGAAACCATGACCGGCTCGCGGTAGCGCTCCAGCGGCACCCGAACCGAGGCGCCGAAGCCGCCGACGCCAGCCAGCACTTCCGGGCGCAGGGTGCGCCGCACCGCCGGCTTGATGCGTTCGACCAGGCTGGCGCCGGCGTCGATGTCGACCCCGGCATCGCGGTAGGTCATGGGGGTCTTGTGGCTCATCGACTGGCATCCCGCAAAACGATGGCGCGGAGCATAGCCGGTCCCGCCCGAACACGAGCCCTGCTTGGCGATCCCGAAGCAGTTGAACGCCGAGACGCAGAGGGCGCGGAGAAAAGATGAAAATCAGATTCATTGCGAGCAACCCGCTTTTGGTAAAAGCTGTACACGGGCCATGAACCCGCTCATCCTGAGCAGAGCGTCCGACGCTTCATCAGGACGCGGCGTCGAAGGACGCCGCCCACCCTTCGCCCTTCGACAGGCTCAGGGCAATCGGGCCCGCGTCCCGGTGGAGCATTGGGACGCTCTGCTCAGGGCGAACGGTGTCTATTTTATTCAATGACTTACGTTATGGGTTCATGGAGAAATTCGGCGACTGCGTGAGTTCAGCGATGGATTCGCTGTTCTCCGCGTCCTCTGCGTCTTCGCGTTCAACCGGGTGGGCACCAGCCTCGAACCAGCCCCAGACCGCCGCAGCGCTGCCATACTTCACGCATCGTGAATTACCCCGGTTGTCCGCATGCGCTGGTTCTGTCTGTTGTTGCTCGTCCTCTCGCTGTCGTCCCCGCTGGCCGCATCCGACCTCTACACCGGCGAAGTGCTGGTACCGAGTCAGGACGAGGCTGCGCGCAAGGAGGCGATGGTCGCGGCGTTGAAGCAGGTGCTGGTCAAGGTGTCGGGCGATCCCGCAGCGGCCGACCGTCCCGCGGTGCAATCGGCGCTGGCCGATCCGGCGCCGTTGATCCAGGCCTTCTACTACCGCCAGGACGTTGACCGCAGTGGGCCGACGCCTGCGCTGAGGCTGTACTACGCCGCCAATTTCGAGCCGCGCGCAATCACCAGGCTGCTGTCGGCCAGCGGCCTGGCGCAATGGGCGCGCGAGCGACCGACGCTGATGGTCTGGGTGGTGACCGATGCCGGCGGCGAAACGCGCTATCTCTCGGTTGGGCAACTGGCGCCGTTGCTGCGGCGCGGTGGCGAGCGCGGCATCGAACTCAAGGCGGCGACGCTCGGCGAGGATGCGGGAATGGCGCAGATCGCCGATGTCGAACACGGCGATGTGTCCCGGCTGCGCCCGGTCGCCAGCCGCTACGGCGCACCGGGCGTGCTCGCCGGACGCCTCTACAACACCGCCGATGGCGTGCTCGGCCGCTTCGCTTATGGCGACGGCGAGCGCGAAGAAAGCTTCGAGGTGCGCGGCGTCGATCCGGCCGCAACGCTGCGCGCCGCGGCCGATGAGACCGCGAACCGCCTGGCCACGCGCTACGCCTTCGCTGCCGCCGACAGCGCGCCGGCAGATGTCAGCGCGATCATCCGCAATATCCGCTCGGCCGCCGACTTCGCCCGCGTGCACGCCTACCTGACCTCGCTCTCGGTGGTGCGCGAGATCCGTCTCACCAGCGCAGCAGCGGACTCGATGAACCTCGACCTCAGCGTCTCCGGCGGAGCCGAACGCCTGCGCCAGATCGTCGGTCTGAACGCGATGTTGGTGGTGGCGGGCGACTCCAGCGACGGAGCCGTCGTGCTCGACCTGCAGTGAACGTCGGATGAGCCCGCCCAGCCGATCGCCCTGGCGCCACCTGCCGAACGCACTGACCCTCGTGCGCCTGCTGCTGGCGCTGCCGATCGCGTTGTTGGTGGTAGCCGGCGACAGCGCGCTGGCGCTGGCGCTGTTCATCGCCGCGGGCGCTACCGACGCGATCGACGGCTGGCTGGCGAAGCGTTTCGGCTGGCAGAGTCAGCTTGGCGGCTGGCTCGATCCGCTTGCCGACAAGGCTTTGCTGCTCGCGGTTTGTTTTGCGCTTGCGCTGCGCGCAGACCTGCCGTTCTGGCTGTTCTGGGTGATCGCCATCCGCGATCTGGTCATCGTCAGTGGCGCCGTCGCGTTTCACTTCAAGTTCGCGCCACTGCAGGCGGCACCGACCGTGGTCGGCAAACTCACCACGCTGACGCTGCTTTCGCTGGTGGTGATTCTGCTCTGGCGCAATGTCAGCGACGAGGTGCCGATCTGGCTGGTACAGGCGATCGTGTATCTCAGTGTGGCGATGCTGATCGCCAGCGGTGCCGACTATGTGCGCCGCTGGAGTGCCAAGGCGCGCGCAGTGGCGCGCCAGAAGTCCATCGACCCGGAGCTCCGCTCATGACCACAACTCATCGTTGGCAACTGCTGTCCATCAGCGTCGGCATCGGCATCGTGTTGTACCTGCTCGGGCCGGTGCTGACGCCATTCGCGGTCGCCGCGCTGCTGGCCTATCTCGGCGATCCGCTGGTCGACCGACTGCAGACGCGCGGCCTCAGCCGCAGCGCGTCGGTATCGATCGTGTTCGCGGCGATGACCCTGCTGCTGTTGCTGCTGCCGCTGATCCTGATCCCGCTGCTGAACACGCAGATCACGACGCTGGTCGAAAAGCTGCCACAGTACATCGACTGGATCCGCGAACGCATGATGCCGCTGCTGGTGGAGCGTCTCGGCGTCGACCCCGAGTTGCTCGGCACCGACCAGATCGTCGCCATGCTGAAATCCCACTGGCAGCAAGCCGGCGGCCTCGCCGCCGCGGTCATCAAGTCGGTATCGCAATCGGGCATGGCGATCCTCGGCGGGATCATGAGCCTGCTGCTGGTCCCGGTGGTCACGTTCTATTTCCTGCGCGACTGGGACGTGATGATCCTGCGCGTGCGCGAATTGCTGCCGCGCAAGCTCGAGTCGCAGGTGGTCGACATCGCCCGGCAGTCGGACGAGGTGCTGGGCGCCTTCCTGCGCGGCCAGCTCGCCGTCATGCTGGCGCTCGGGCTGATCTATTCGATCGGCCTGTGGCTGGCCGGCCTGAAGCTCGCCTTCCTGATCGGCATGGGCGCCGGCCTGCTCAGTTTCGTGCCCTACCTCGGCGGCATCCTCGGCGTCGGCGGCGCCGTGATTGCGGCACTGGTGGAGCATCGCGACATCGTCCACGTGGTCTACGTGCTGGTCGTGTTCGGCGTCGGCCAGACGCTGGAGGGTTTCGTGCTGACACCGTGGCTGGTCGGCGACCGCATTGGCATGCATCCGGTCGCGGTGATCTTCGCCATTCTCGCCGGTGGCCAGTTGTTCGGCTTCATCGGCGTCCTGCTGGCGCTGCCGGTCGCCGCCGTGCTGATGGTGATCCTGCGCCACGTGCATGAGAGCTACGTCCAGAGTGGGTTGTATCGGGAGGGGGAGAGCGGCGCGGGAACAGGGGGTGGCGACGGCAGGGCGGGAATCGGGAATCGGGAATCGGGAATCGAAGGAGCCGCAAGTCCGCTGGTGGTCGCGTCGGCAGTTCCTGCAAAGGCCCCGGCAAGCTTGGAGATGACCGGCCTCGCGCCGGACCCCATTCCCGATTCCCGGTTCCCCATTCCCGGCTCTCCGACCGCCGCCCCATGAGCCAGCTCCCGCTCGCGCTAGGAGGGCTCGACGCGCCGGGGTTCGACAACTACTGGCCGGACGCCGACGCGCTGACCGTGGCGCGCTTGCGCGCGTTGGCGGCAGCGCCGGGCGCGGCGCAGGTGCTGGTCAGCGGCGCCAGCGCCGCTGGCAAGACCCATCTGCTGTTGGCTACCTGCGAGGCTGCACGCGCGGCGGGACATGCGGTTGCCTACCTGCCACTGGATCGGATCGACGGCGTCGATCTGTCCGAGCCGCTGGATGCGGACTTGGTCGCGGTGGATGCGGTCGATGTCGTCGCCAGCGATCGCGTGCTGGCGGAATGGCTGTTTGCGCAAATCAACCGCCAGCACGACCGCAATCGCGCGCTGCTGCTGGCCATGCGCGGGTCGCCCGAAACGGTCACCTCGGTCCTGCCGGACCTCGCCTCGCGTCTGGCGCGAACCGAGAAACTGCAACTGGCGCCGCACGACGATGCCACGCGCAAGTCGATTCTGCTGCAGCGTGCCAAACGCGCCGGCATTCCGCTCGAGCCCGCAGCCGCCGAGCACCTGCTGCGCCACTCAAGCCGCGACCTGCGCGCATTGCTGGCGCGCCTCGCCGAACTCGACCGCGAAGCCATGGCGCGCGGTCGCCGCATCACCGTGCCGCTGGTGCGCGAACTGCTGTGAGTTCCGGGCCGGTTAAACGCGGAGACGCAGAGAGAAGCAGAAACGACCAGGGACCTCTGGACAAATCGTCATTGCGAGTGGCCCGCTTCGGTTCGAAGCCGCACACGAACCATGAACCTTGTCATTGCG
>JAIMJQ010000074.1:0-5180 GCA_020693165.1 Xanthomonas sp.
GGGCACTGGGCACTGGGCACTGGGCACTGGGCACTGGGCACTGGGCACTGGGCACTGGGCACTGGGCACTGGGCACGGTGCACGGGGCACGGGGCACGGGGCACGGGAGAGGCTGGCGGAGCTTGAGCCTTTGTGGGTCCAGACTTGTCTGGACGCCTTTCCAGCCCTCCAAGGTCAACAGCGTCCAGACAAGTCTGGACCCACCAGGAGCATGCGATCTGCCAGCCTTTCCCGTAGCGCGCGAACCTGATTCCGAGCTTACAACGCTTCCAGCACCGCCTCGGCGCTCGACACCTTGAACTCGCCCGGCGCTTCGACGTGCAGGTGGGTCACGACACCGTCCTTGGCCACCAGCGCAAAACGCTGGCCGCGCACGCCCATGCCGAACTTGGACGCGTCGAGCTCGAGGCCGAGCGCCTTGGCGAAACCGGCGTTGCCGTCGGCCAGCATGTAGATCTGTTCCGGCACCGACTGGCTCTGGCGCCAGGCGTCCATCACGAAAGCGTCGTTGACCGCCATGCAGACCACGGCGTCGACGCCCTTGGCCTTGAGCGCGTCGAGATTGTCGACATAGCCCGGCAGATGGCGCGCCGAGCAGGTCGGCGTGAAGGCGCCCGGCACCGAGAACAGCACCACGGTCTTGCCGGCGAACAGTTCATCGGTGGTGATCTGCTGAACGCCGTCTTTAAGGAAGCTCAGGGTTGCCGCGGGGATGCGGTCGCCGATCTGGATGGTCATGGTGTAACTCCGGTTTGGGGCAGCGGATTCTAGCAGCGAGCCGGAATCGAAAAACGGGCGCCAGCCGGGCGTGCGAGCCCGATTTTCGCCACCCAATGCTCTGGGCCCCTGTGTGTGCTGGACAGGGACTGGGGAGAACGCTGCTGTTGATCTGCGCAGCTCGCCCTCATCCGCGGCAGGACATTGCTGCACACCGACGGCGAGAGCGTGTGGCGCCGCCAATCCGCCGGGGTCACGGTCCATTTCGAATACGCAGCAAGGCGGCTGTCCACTGCCGTAACGCGGCGATTCTCACCTCACTTTCATTCCTGGAAATCTGGGCTTCCAATGACGCACCGGAAACGCACTCGGCAGCAAATATGGCACAGTACTCTCCAATCCATGGACTACGCCACCCACAATAACCCTCTGCCTGACAAGCGATGAGCGCGGCCGCCGACGCGCCCGACCGACTCGATTCTTCGAGGGAGTTCATCATGTATCGGGGTAAGTCACCGACGCCCGTTCCATCGGACGCGCGCATGAACAGAAGTTGACGCACACCCATCACGGCAACCTCAATATCATCCGACCTCAGCATCCGCGTCAATTCTGTGACCACTGCCTCTCTCGGTTGCAGATTGTCGAGCGCCGCCCAAGGATCCGTCTCGCGCATCGCCTCTCGATAAGTGCTAGTAGCCTCCGTGAGCTTATCCCGCCAACCCTCCGGATTCTCCCCCAGATCGGCGCACCACGCCTGCTGCCACTCGTAGCTCTTGTCCCGGGAAGGACGGTCAGGGCCCGAAGCCGCCAACAGAAACTGTCCGCAAGACAGCAACAGACGATCAGCCCATTGCGAAGCATCCTTCCGTCCTTGCAGTGCCGGGTGCGTCACGATCTCGGCCTGCTGGCGCAGCGGCAGACGGGATATGCGCCCGCGAAGCTCAACCGGCCAGTACGACGGTGCTGCCGCCTCCACCAAGATGTCCGCGACCACTGTCGCCGGAATTGTCGGCGTGGTCCGGCTATCGAACTGATCGCCTGCCGAACCCATTTCTGCAGTCTCACCTTCGCCCCCCGATATCGCGGCGCCAACCGCCGTTGCATCCGATTCAATAGGCGCATCCCGAGTTACCAGTAGCCAAGCCCCCCCGCTGAGGAATGCGATCAAAAGAAAGACCGCAATCGACCAAGTTCGGTTGAACACAGAACTCATCCCGCTGGCGGAGTGCAGGGGACTCGAGGCTCGAGCAGCAAGGTCACACTGCCGGGACAGCGGCATCCGAAAGTCCAAGTATCCGTCGTCCCGTCGGCGTTGGTCACGACATAGTCATGACCGTCTCGTCCGACACGCCATTGGCCTGATTGGTTCGCGATTTGTGTGGCGGCGACATGACGATCACCAACGTCATCCGCACAAGTCTTGTCACTCTGCCTCGCTGCGGTTACCGAGGGCACGACAGTTCGGCCGAATCCGAACCAACCAGATATGCGGTATACGTATGCCAACCCGGACGGCGGCAGTTGCATTCTTGGCGGTACACGGCCCGTTGTGGTGGTCCCCGGCAAAGGGGTGCCGCGAGGATTTGGATCGAAGCAGTCCAAGGATGACGTTGCCTCTTTCGGCACCGAGGGCGCATTGTTCATCGAACCACCCGCAAACTCCTCGTTTGATTGATATTCAACCAGGTCACTGTCCGAAAAAAGTGCATCTGGGTTTGGATCATACCAACTATCTACGAGGTACATGGCCCCGGTAGCTGAATCATAAAGATACTCACCCACGTTGTTCTCCGGGACAGACGAAGTGCTCAACTGTGAGTCTTTTCCTGCCCCGGGTCGAGCCTCTCTGTCCAGCAAACGGCTATGGCATCACTCGCAACAAAAGCCGCGAGCAGGGCAATAGTTCTGATAAATGGCTTTAGCATGCAACCCTCTCCAAGGGCATAAGGCGACTCTACGAACAGTTCATTAACACTGCAACGCAACAATACGCAGCCCCCCCCTTGTGTCAACGCAGTTTGGCATCTGTATTGATGCGCCAATTGCGAGTCCACGCGCGCTAGCCGGAAACTGAAGCCCCTGCGTCATCAGTCGCACCGCATCTTCATAAGCCGCCAGCTAACAACCCACCTCAATCCCACCGATCATCGCGCACCCACACTTCGCCGCCTTCGATTCTGATCGGGAACACCGCGGTCGGTTCGTACGCTGGCGCGCACAGGGCGGCGCCGGTGCGCAGGTCGAAGCGCGCGCCGTGGCGCGGGCATTCGATCTCGTAGCCGCACAGCGTGCCGCCGCTGAGTTCGCCGCCGTCGTGGGTGCAGACGTCTTCGATGGCAAAGTACTCGCCGTCGACGTTGACCACCGCCACCTGGGCGCCGTCGACGTCGATGACGTGCCAACATCCCTGCGTCAGCTCGACACAGGGGCCCACTTTGATCCAGTCGCTCATCGGTTGCTCCGGTTCGGGCGCGCCGGGATCGCGGCGCCGCGGATTTCGACGTCGGTCGAGGTCGACGTTCGGCCGCTCAGCGCACCGGCCAACGTCGCCCACGGCAGGGTCACGGTCTTGATTCGGTTGGGGTGCCCGAGCACGCCGAGAAAGGCGTTGAACTCGCCGAGGCGCGGATCGGCGCTGCGTTCGGGGTTACAGGTCATCAGGTCGATGGCGGCATCGGCGAGTGCAGCTGCTTCGGCGACGCCGCGTCCGCTGACCAGGTCGCCCATGATCGAGGTGGCCGCCAGCGTCAGCGCACTGGCTTCGGCCTCGAAGGCGAATCCGGCGATGACGTCAGCCTCGATCGCCAGCTCCAGACTGAGCCTGTCGCCGCACAATGCGTTGATGCCCTCGGCCTTCAGACTGGGCGCAGCCAACCGTCCACGGCGCCGCGGCGTGCGGTTGTGGTCCAGCACCACGGTGCGGTAGGCATCGGTCAAGGACATGGCGCGATTCTGCCCGATCGGGGACCGATTGCCCCACCGCCGGCAAAGAAACCTCTGAACAGGTTGGACAACTCGTCATTGCGAATTCTCTCTTCCGTCCCGAATATGAACGGCTGGCGCCCGGCGCTTGCCGACTGTTGCGCGCCCGACATACGCTGTAGCGATCGTCCCTCGCCCGAGTCTGCATGCGTCGCGCCCTTTGCGCACTTGCGTTGTCGTTGTGCGCCGGCATCGGCCACGCCGCCGATGTTGCACCGTCGTCCGCGCTGCCATCCGACCTCGGCCCGTGGGTGGTGCGCGCCTATTTCGACAGCAAGGCGCAACTGGCAACAGTGACGCGCCGCACCGAACCGTGGGAAGTGCGCCACGACCAGGGCTATGCGGTCGTCGAGGTGGCAAACCGCCATGAGTACTCGCTGTTGCTCGCCAACGGCATGCGCGTCGGCATCGACGCGGCACTGACCGCGCTGGTGCGCGATCCGCCGCGTGCGTTCCGCTCGATACCGGCCTTCGCCTGCTACCGCACGGTCGAGGAGACCTTCGCCAGCATCGACCAGATGGTTGCCGACTACCCGACGCTCGCCAGCAGCATCGACATCGGCGATTCCTGGGAGAAGGTGCGCAATCCGGCGCTCGGATATGACCTCAGGGTGCTGCGGCTGACCAACGCGGCGATCGCCGGACCGAAGCCGAAGGCCTTCGTCGTCGGCGCCATCCATGCGCGCGAGTACAGCACCGCCGAGACGCTGATGCGCTTCGCCGAGCAGCTTCTGGCGCGGCATGCCGACGACGCCGATGTGCGCTTCATGCTCGACCATTTCGAATTGCACCTGCTGCCGCAGGCCAACCCGGATGGCCGCAAGAAGGCCGAGATCGGACTGTCGTGGCGCAAGAACGTCAACGAGAACTACTGCGGCGCGACCAGCAACCAGCGTGGCGCCGACCTCAATCGCAACTTTCCGTTCGAGTGGGGCGCGCACGATGGCTCCAGCGGCGAGCCCTGCGACGCGACCTTTCGCGGCGCAGCCGCTGCCTCGGAGCCAGAGACCGCCGCGATCGTGGCCTACCTGGAGGCGCTGTTTCCGGATCAGCGCCCGCCCGACCTGCTGACACCGGCGCCGACCACGACCGCGGGCGTGTTCCTCGACGTGCACAGTTACGGCGAACTGGTGTTGTGGCCCTGGAGTTTCAGCGCCGACGCTGCGCCCAACGGCGGCGCGCTCGCCACCTTTGGCCGGCGCCTGGGTGCGATCAACGGCCATCGTCCGCAGCAGGGGATCGAGCTTTATCTCACCGATGGCGGCACCAAGGATTTTGCCTATGGCGAACTCGGCGTGCCGGCGCTGAGTTTCGAACTCGGCAGCAGCTTCTTCCAGGACTGCGACAGCTTCGAAGCCGACGTGCTCGACGCCAACATCGCGGCGCTCACCTACCTGCTGCGCAACGCGCGACGACCGTATCTGGAACCCGCGGGCCCGTCGATCGACGGGCTGCTGACGGCGCCAGTGGAAGCCGGC
>JAIMJQ010000074.1:5198-16896 GCA_020693165.1 Xanthomonas sp.
CCGCCTCGTGGGTATCGCCAACGACGCCGCCTTCAACCAGAGCAACGGCAGCGATCCGGTGCAGTCAGTGACCGCCGTCGATGTCTTTGTCGATCGCTTGCCGTGGTCGGGACCGCAACGCCCGGATGGCATTGCCGACGCCGCCGATGGCGACTTCGACACTCCGATCGAGTACTTCGTCGCCGACATGGCGTCGGCCGAGCTGACCACCGGCCGCCGCACCATGTATCTGCGGGCGCGCGATTCCGGCGGCGTGGGCCCGACCTGGGCGCGCGATGTCGATATCGTCGCAGCGGGCACCACGGCGCGACTGCTCGGCAGCGTCCGCGACGCCAATACCGGCGCGCCGCTGGCCGTTCCCGTCTACCTGCAGTTGGGCGCGTTCGGAACCCTGGCGCTGCCCAGCGAGGATGCCGCCTATGCGATGCGCGCTCCGCCGGGCAACTACGCGCTCGTCGCCTCTGCACCCGGCTATGCCGCGGCAACGCTGCAAGACCTCGACCTCGGTGCGGCGACCACCTATGTACAGGACGTCGATCTGCTGCCGATCTGCAGCCTGTTCGCCGACGACGCCAGTCAGGGACTGACAAACTTCAGCGCACAATCGCCATGGGGCATCGGCAGCGAACGCTATTTCAGCGCGCCAGCCGCGTTCACCGATTCGCCCGCGGGCAACTACGCAGCCAACGCGGACAGCCTGTTGACGATGACGCCGCTGGATCTGCGCGATGCCAGCCACGTGCGCCTCAAGTTCCAGTCCCTGTGTGATACCGAGGCCGGCTTCGACTACGGCCGCGTCGAGGTCACCAGCGACGGCAGCATCTGGACCGAGGTCTGGCGCTGCAGCGGCAACAGCAACTGGACCGCAGCCGACATCGACTTGTCGGTACTCGACAACCGGGCGAGTGCCGGGATCCGCTTCCGTTTCACCTCGGACTCCATCGTGCAGCTCGACGGCTGGAGCATCGACGACATCGTCGTCGAAGGCGCCGGGCCGATCTGCGGCGGCAGGCCCGAGGCGGTGTTTGCGGACGGCTTCGAGTGAATTTGATGAAGGCTGCTCACGCGGAGGCGCGTCTCCGCGCCTCCGCGTGAAACGCTCCCGGTCGCAAGACTGCATTCGCGCCCGCGCCCTGCCCGCTTTCGTTCTGGACTCGCCTACGTCCGCTGCATGACAATTCGGCGATGGCAGGTTCTTGAGGCTTTACCGTTTGTCCACTTATCCGCTGTTGTCGACGATTGACGATCCCTCCGACCTGCGCCGGCTGCCGCGCGAGCAGCTGGCAATGCTGGCCGATGAACTGCGCGCCTACGTACTTGAATCGGTATCGCAGACCGGCGGGCATCTGTCGTCGAACCTCGGCACTGTCGAATTGGCAATCGCGCTGCATTACGTCTTCGATACCCCGCAGGATCGCCTGATCTGGGATGTCGGTCACCAGAGCTATCCGCACAAGATTCTGACCGGTCGCCGCGACGCCATGGCCGGCTTGCGCCAACTCGGCGGCATCAGCGGCTTCCCGCGGCGCGAGGAGAGCGCCTACGACGCTTTCGGCACGGCCCATTCGAGCACCTCGATTTCGGCGGCCGCCGGCATGGCGCGCGCCGCCGTGATCAAGGGCGAGAAACGCCACGCCATCGCCGTGATCGGCGACGGCGCGATGACTGCCGGCATGGCCTTCGAGGCGATGAACAACGCCGGCATCGAAAAGGACCTGCCGCTGATCGTGATCCTGAACGACAACGACATGTCGATCTCGCCGCCGGTCGGCGCGCTCAACCGCTATCTGGCGCGACTGATGAGCGGCCAGTTCTACGCGCATACCAAGAAGGGCATCGGCAAGGTGCTGGCGATGGCACCGCCGCTTTACGAACTGGCGCGGCGTTTCGAGGAGCACGCCAAGGGCATGGTGGTGCCGGCGACGATCTTCGAGGAGTTCGGCTTCAACTACATCGGACCGATCGACGGCCACGATCTGGATTCGCTGGTGCCGACGCTGAGCAACATCATGGAGCGCATCAACGAAGGCGACGGCCCGCAGTTCCTGCATGTCGTCACCCGCAAGGGCCAGGGCTACAAGCTCGCCGAAGCCGATCCGGTGCTCTACCACGGCCCCGGCCGCTTCAATCCGAGCGAGGGCATCCGCCCGGCGAAGCCCGGCAAGCAAAGCTACACCCAGGTGTTCGGCGACTGGCTGTGCGACATGGCCGCAGCCGACCCGCGACTGGTCGGAATCACCCCGGCGATGCGCGAAGGCTCGGGCATGGTCGAGTTCGAGCGGCGTTTCCCGAAGCGCTATTTCGACGTCGGCATCGCCGAACAGCACGCAGTGACTTTCGCCGCGGGTCTCGCCTGCGAGGCGATCAAGCCGGTGCTGGCGATCTACTCGACCTTCCTGCAACGCGGCTACGATCAACTGATCCATGACGTCGCACTGCAGAACCTGCCGGTGGTGTTCGCGCTCGACCGCGCCGGCATCGTTGGCGCCGACGGCCCCACCCACTGCGGCGCCTTCGATCTCGCCTACCTGCGGTGCATTCCGAACATGGCAGTGATGGCGCCAGCCGACGAGAACGAATGCCGGCAACTGCTGTCGACTGCATTCGCCCACGATGGTCCATCTGCAGTGCGCTATCCGCGCGGCACCGGCCCCGGCGTGGAGATCCAGCGCACCCTCGATACCCTGCCCTTCGGCAAGGGCGAGATTCGTCGCCGCAGCCAGGCCGCCAGCGGCCAGCGCATCGCCATTCTCGCCTTCGGTGCGCCGCTGCATGCCGCACTGGCAGCCGCCGAACGCATCGACGCGACGGTCGCCAACATGCGCTTCGTCAAGCCGCTCGACGAGCAACTGCTGGTCGAACTGGCGCGCAGCCACGACGCGCTGGTGACCGTCGAGGAGGGCTGCATCATGGGCGGCGCCGGCGGCGCCTGCCTGGAAGCGCTTGCCGCGCACGACCTGGCCCTGCCCGCGCTGCAACTCGGACTGCCCGACCGGTTCATCGAGCACGGCGACCCGGCGCGCCTGCTGTCGCTGAACGGGCTGGATGCCGACGGCATCACGCATGCGATCCGCACCCGCTTCCCGCAGGGGCACAGCGTGCGCGCGGCTGCCTAGCAGCCTGTGCGAGCGACCTTGTGTCGCGAGCACTACCGGTGACAGCTCGCGACGCGTGGCGGCTCGTAACTGTTCGGTGGACCCGTTGCGTATTGCCAGTCCCACGCGGATGCGCGGACCTCGATCCGATCCAGCGCAAGAACCGTTCGTCCTGAGCGTTTCCCGCGAGCCCTGCGAGCGGGAAACAGTCGAAGGACGCCCGCCGCACACCCGCTCGGCTTGCGCTTCGCGAAAGCTCAAGGCAGCGCCAATGGCGCAAAGTGCGCTGGGTGCATCGAACTCGGCACGCCCGCGTCCTTCGACTGTTTCCCCCCAAAAAGCACGGGGGGAAACGCTCAGGACGAACGGTTTCGCGATAGGTCTACCGAATGGTTACCGGTGGCTCTCAGCGAACATACTGTAACTTAATGATTTATAAGGAACTCAAGAGCGGGGCAAGGGACCGGGGCCCAACCTCGCCGCACGGTCCGACCGTAACGCGGTCTCGACCTCCTGCCCCCTGCCCCTGCCCCGTTTTGATCTTGACTTCGTTGCGCGAATAGGCGCACCGGCCAGGGGCGACAGGGACTCCCACAGAAGAATCAAGGCGCCACGGTATGGGCGATACCTGCACGAGTCACCAAGGACCCTCCTTTGCAGGTTAGCATCACACTTTCACAATTGCTCGACACGGCGGCCGCATGGAACTGCTGGGTTTGTTGGCGGTACTGTTCATTCTGTATCTGCTGATCGCGCCAGCCGTGGCCTGGGCCAAGGCCAATGCGGCCCGGGCTGCAACCGACTCGCTCAGGTCGGCATTGCTCGAGCGCATGGCCGATCAGGTCGATTTGCGCAAGCAAATTCTTGGCTTGCGCGAGCAACAGCGAGTCCTGCTTCAGCGCCTCGAAGACCTGGGGACGGTGACGCCGGCCGCGCCGCCCGCAAGCACTGCGCCAGCGCCGGCCGCCCGCGCCGCCACGCCGCCTGCACCCGAGCGCAGCACGCGCGCCGACTTCAGTTTCGATCCGGCCGAGTTCAGCATCCCGGAGCCGACTACAGAACCTGCGCCGGCCGCGGAAGTCGCTGGGCCTGAAGTGACGACGACGCCGGTCGAGCCGAACATCGCCGCACCAGAACTGCCCCCGACGCCCGCGCACCAGCGCCGGAACCTGGAGCCGACCGAGCCGACCGAGCCCGAATTGCCCGCCGCACCGGTCGCCCCGATTCCCGCAGCGGAGCCCGTTACGGAGCCGCCGCGCAGCCCGTGGAGCGGAAAGCCCGCCGCGCCACCGCCGGAGCGACCGACGGCGCCGGTGCGCGAGCCCGTCTGGAAACCCAAGCCGCCGACTTCGCGGCCGCCGCCATCACGCCGCCAGCGCGAACCGAGCGAGCTCGAGGGCAAGTTCGGCGAGTGGCTGCAAGCCGCCAAGGGCTGGCTGTTCGGCGGCAACCTGGTCGCCAAGATCGGTTTGATGATCCTGTTCATCGGCGTCGCCTTCCTGCTGCGCTTCGCCTCTGCCTATGTGGTGGTTCCGATCGAAGTGCGTCTGGCCGGCATCGCCGCCGGCGCCATCGCCCTGCTCGGCTGGGGCTGGCATATCCGCAGCTCCAGACCCGGCATCGCGCTGCCGACACAGGGCGCGGCGCTGGCGACGTTGATGCTGGTGACCTTCGGCGCGTTCAAGATCTACCACCTGCTGCCGTCCGCCCCGACCTTTGCGCTGCTGCTGGTGCTGGTGGCCTTCACCTGCGTACTGGCGGTGCTGCAGGACGCGCTGTGGCTGGCGGTGTTCGGCATCGTCGGCGGCTTCGCGGTGCCGATCCTGACTTCCAGTGGCAGCGGCAGCCACGTCGCGCTGTTCAGCTACTACGCGCTGCTCAACGCCGGCATCCTGGCGATTGCCTGGAAGCGCTCATGGCGCTCGCTGAATTTCCTCGGGTTCCTGTTCACCTTCCTGATCGGCACCGCATGGGGCGTGCAGCGCTACGAAGTGGCGCACTACGACAGCGCGCAGTTCTTCCTCGCGCTGTTCGTGGTGTTCTACGCCGCGATCGCGATCCTCTACGCATGGCGCCAGGCGCCGCAGCTGAAGTCCTATGTCGACGCCACGCTGGTATTCGGCGTGCCGATCGTGGCGATGGGCCTGCAATACAGCATGGTCAAGGACATGCACCTCGGCAGTGCGCTGTCGGCACTCGCCTTCGGCCTGTTCTACGCCATCCTCGGTCTGCTGTTGTGGCGCTGGCGCGCCGGCACGCTGCGCCTGCTGGTCGAATCCTTCCTGGCGCTCGCCGTGGTATTCGGCACGCTGGCGATCCCGCTCGCCTTCGACGGCCGCTGGACCTCGGCCGCGTGGGCGCTGCAGGGCGCCGGTATGGTCTGGGTCGGTTTGCGCCAGAAGCAGGCGCTGGTATGGCGCTTCGGCATCCTGCTGCAGTTCGGCAGCTGGCTCGCTTTCGTCAAGTCGCTGACTGGCATCGATCCGCTGACCGCGCTGACCGAGCACATCAGTCTCGGCTTCGGGCTGCTCGGCGCCACCGGCGTGTTCCTGGCGCTGACGCTGCGGCGCCAAAGCCTGCCGGTCGGCAATGACGAGGACGCTGCGCGCGCGCGTTTCGGCGTCTGGGCCGGTGCTTTCATCACCGTCGCGGTGGTCTGGCTGCTCGGCGGGCTGTGGGTCGAGGTCTGGCTGCGCGTCGACGGCGTGCACCGCGCCAGCCTGTACGTGCTCACTGCGATGGCCCTGGTGTACGCCCTGCAGTGGCTCGGCCGGCGCAGCGACTGGCGGCTGCCGGCGGTGCTGGGCGGCGCGGTCAGCGCGCTGGCGGGATTGACCTTCCTCGGCTTGATGGCGCGCTACATGCGCTGGCACAACGTCGGGACCTACCCGGAGCTGACCTTCGGCGAGGTGCTGAGCGGCGGCGCGCTGTTCGGCGGCGCCCTGCTGAGTGCAGGCGCGCTGGTGTCGGCTTTTGCCTTCAAACGGCGCTGGCAACAGGCGCTGGACGCCGTCGAGGACCCCAGCCGCGATGCGCGCGCCGCCACCGGCTGGCTGTTGCTGGCGCTGTTCTGGTTCTGCGGCTTCGCCGTGCACGGCGCCGCGCATGCGCTGTCCTGGCTGACCAGCCCGCCGGCTGGCGCGCCGGCCGAGTGGTATCAGATCAGCTTCTGGGCGGCGTACAGCATCGGGCTGGCGCTGTCGGCTTGGGGTGCGATGGCGCTGGCGCAGCGTTTTACCTTCCCCAATCGCGACCTGATGCTGCGCATTGGCTGGCCGGCGCTGACGGCCGTGGCGATCTGGGCGTTCCTGGTCCAGGTGTCGCCCAGCCTGATGATCGAGCGCCTGCTGCAATTCGACTGGGCCGAGGACGGTTTCGGTCCGATGCCGGGCGCGGACGCGCTGCAGGCGTTCCTCGGCGGCCCGCTGGCGGGCACGCTGATCCTTGCCGCGCTGGCCTGGATCGGCATTCGCCGTGTCGGCAGCACGGCGCATGCACCTGACCTCGACGATGACCAGCGCAGCACCGGCGTCGCCGTGTGGTTGATCGGCCTCGGCATCGTCGTGCATCTGCTGCTGGTCGATGGGCTGGCGCAGCTGACCACGCGCACGCTGCTGCTGCAGGGTGTCATCGGCGCCGAGCAACTGGGTTGGCTGAGCTATGCCGACGCGCGCCTGGCATGGATGACGCTGGTGGCCATGGTGGCGCTGGCTCTGGCACCACGCACCGGACTTGCAGGTCTGCGCTGGCTGGCGGCGCCCACCGCGGTGCTGCAGGCGCTGGCCTGGCTGACCGTGCTGACCCAGGTTTACGAACGCGCGCAGTTGCCGCGCCTCGGCACCGGCGTCGCGCTGCTGATCCTCTGGCTCGGCATGGCCTGGTGCATGAAGTTCTGGCAGGCGCGCTGGTCAGTCACCGACGCCGGCATCAAGGCGATGCACTTCAGCCGCGTGATCGCGCCGTGGCTGATGCTGGCGCCGGTGCTGTCGCTGAACCTGATGCCGTGGCTGGTCGGCGAAGGCGAACTCGCCTCCGACATGGCCGACTCCGGCTGGATCGTCGCCGGCATGTGGCCGGACTACCTGGCGGCGTGGGCGTCGATCGGCGCGCTGTTCCTCGGCCTGATGCAGGTGCGCCGGGCCGGCTGGCCGCTGCTTCCGCTGCAGCAATGGTATGGCCGGCTGATCATCCCGGCGGCGAGCTTCTGGGCGCTGCTGCTGGCGATCTACTGGAACCTGCGCCAGGACGGCGGCATGGCGCCGCTGCCTTATCTGCCGCTGCTGAATCCGCTCGATCTGACCAGCGGATTCGTCGCCTTGTTGCTGGCCGATCTGTGGCGCCTGCACGGCAGTCACGCCAGTGCCGACCAGCGCCGCCTGGCGCTGCGCATGTCGATGGCGCTGGCCTTCGCCTGGTTCAACCTGATGCTGCTGCGCACCGCGGCCAAGTACCTCGGCCTGCCGTATCGCTTCGAACCGCTGTACCAGTCGTACTTCGTGCAGGCGATGCTGTCGCTGGTGTGGACGCTGTGCGCCTTTGCGTTGATGCGATTCGCCGTGCGGCGGCTATCCAAGCCGCTGTGGATGGTCGGCGCCGCGCTGCTCGGCGTGGTGGTACTGAAGCTGTTCCTGGTCGATCTGCGCAATGTCGAAGGCGTTGCCCGCATCGTCTCCTTCATGGGCGTCGGCGGACTGATGCTGCTGATCGGCTACCTGGCACCGTTGCCGCGGGAAGCGGAGGAGAGTCGGACATGAGCGAGGGTTCGCGGTCCGCTGAGAGGGAGGGCACGAGGGCACGAGGGCGCGAGGGCACGTGGAAGGCCGCGGCCGCGACCCGACGTTCCACTGGCATTAAGGGGCTTGACGCTGGCTCCCGACGCACCGTTCATGCAACTTCCCGTGGCCTGCGCGAACTGGTTGTACCGCTTCTGCGTGCGCTCTTGCCCTCGTGCCCTCGTGCCCTCCTGCCCTGCTGTTGCGCGCTGGCCGCATTGCCCCTGGCTGCCCTCGGCGATCAAGTCCCCAGGCACGCCCCGACTCCCGCCGAGTTCGCCATGCAACTGCCGCTGGGCGTCAGTGGCGACAACGGCGTGGTCCAGGTGCGGCTGCCGCTGGCGGTCTACCAGCACTCGCGCAGCGCCGAACTGGCCGACATCCGCGTCTACAACGCCGCCGGGCAACTGCTCCCTTACGCGCTGCACCGTCCCAGCTACCGTTCGCGCATCGAGACCCGCGAACGCGCCGGCGCGCTGTTTCCGATCTACGCGAGCGAGGTTGTGCGCGGATCGGCCAGCAGCCTCGACTTGCAGTTGCGTACCGGCACCGATGGCTCGCTGCTGACGATCAATGCCCCGGCCGCAGCTGCACCGGCCGCTACGCAGCAGCGGCTGGCGGCGATCATCATCGATCTCGGCGCCAGCGAACGCGACGAGGTGCTGGAAAGTCTCACTTTCGAGTTGCCGGAATCGCACAGCGACTACCGCGCGCGCATCGCGGTGGAGCGCAGCGATGATCTCAAGCTGTGGGACGGCGTCGCCCACGACGGCATCGACTGGATCAGCGCCGCCGACGCCAGCGGGCGACTGGTCAACGACCGCATCGAGGTCCCCGGTGGCCAGGGGCGCTTTCTGAAGATCCGCTGGGTCGAGGGCGATCCGGTGGTGTTCGCGAGCGTGCGCGCGCGCTGGCGCAGCGCATCGGTCAGGCTTGACCCGACCCTCGAAGTGGTACTCGACGCGCAGCCTGGGCGCATCGAAGGCGACTTTCTCTACCCCACCAGCCCGGCGATCAGCGCAACCGCGATTGGTCTTGACCTGCCCGAGGCCAACACCGTGCTGCCGGTCAGCATCGGCTTCTATCGCGAACAGCGTCAGCCACCGCCGAAGTGGCTGTATCAGGCGCGCGTCGACAGCACTTTCTACCGGTTGACGCACAATGGGCGCGAGCGGCAATCGAGCCGCATCCATATTGCACCGATGGCGGGTTCCGAATGGGTCGTGCGCCCGCACACTGGTGGCCACGCCGCGCCGAAGCTGGTGCTCAGCTGGCAGCCACAGACGCTGGTGTTCAACGCCCAGGGCAGCGGCTTCATGCTCAGCGTCGGCGCCGATGCCGAGGTCTACCGCCACTGGCTGGGCGGGCCAGCGCCGCTGGAACAGGTGGCGCCCGGCTACAGCCGCGATGAGATCGAACAACTGGAGCACGCCAGGGTTGGCGAGTTGCAGCCGACGCCGCAGATCGCTGGCAACGCGGTGCCCGCGGTCGAAGCCGTAGACGAGGTCGCGCAAGCTGCCCGCATGCGCCGCTTTGCGCTGTGGAGCATCCTTGGTATCGGCGTGATCCTGCTCGGTTACATGACCTGGCGGCTGCTGCAGCAGGTCAACGCGGCCGACAAGCCCGGTCCATAGGAGTCCTGGTCGCCCCTGCCGGTGCGCTTGTTCGCGCATCGAGCGGGATGCGGGCAGTCGCTCCGATCGGCAGCCTGGAAGCACTGAGCGGCGGGCCGCGGCTTTTCGTGGGTTCGGACTTGTCCGAACGCTTTGCTTTGACTCCTGGCTGCGGCGTGCAGCAAATCCGGATCCCGCCACGGCGAACAGCAACCGCAACAGCGTTCGGACAAGTCCGAACCCACGAAAGCTGCAGACCGTTACCGATCAATGTCTTACGTGATGCTTGGCGAGAGCGACGTGCACGTCGCGACCGGGGTCGGAGCTTGCCCCGCGCTACAGAAGTACCCGCGACCGCCCGCCGCTGACCCGCTCGTTGCCAGACAGATCTCTGAGGGTGCAGACCTCGCCATAACCGAGCTCAGCCAACAGTCGGCGGACGTCGGCGCCCTGGGTCCAGCCGTGCTCCATCCATAGCCAGGCGCCGGGCTGCAGCACGCGTCGGCCGTCGCCGGCGAGGCGGCGCAGGTCGCCAAGACCGTCGTCATCGGCCACCAGCGCACTGCGCGGTTCGCCGCTGGCGACCAAGCCGGGCAAGTGCGGATCGTCAGCGGCCAGATACGGTGGATTGGCGAGCAGCAAGCCAACGCTGTGGTCGGCCAACGCCGACAGCCAGTCGCCGCGCCAGAAGCGCACCGGAGCATTGAGTCGACGTGCGTTGGCGGTTGCCACGCCCAGCGCCGCCGCACTCGAGTCGACTGCGAAAACCGTCGCCGCCGGACGCTCCAGTTGAAAGCTGACCGCCAGCGCCCCCGAACCGGTCCCGGCATCGACGACGATGCCCTGCTGGCCCACAGGCCAATGCGACAATGCGACCTCGAGCAGGGATTCGGTGTCGGCACGCGGAATCAGCACGCCCTCGTCGACGCTGAAAGATCGCCCGTAAAACTCGCGCTTGCCGACCAGATAGGCGTACGGCTCGCCGGCGCAACGACGCCGCCACAACGCCTCGAAGCGGAGTGCGATGACCGGATCAATCGCGTCGCGCAGACGCGCGTAGAGCCCTGCGCGATCGCGACCCAGCGCGTACGCCAGCAGGAGTTCGGCATCGAGCGCCTCGACATCCGCAGGCGCCGTCGCCTGGAATGTACGCAGCAGCTGCGAATAGCTGATCGGCGGTGTTCCTTCTGTCACGCCATTGCGCTCGAATCGGTCGGTTGCGGGGGATATGCTCGCCGCTCGCCCCTGACGATGCCACGACCTCATGCGATCTGCCGCACTTTTCCTGGCGCTTGCGCTGCTTGCAACCATCGGTACGCGCGAGGCGGGCGCCTGGGGCAGAAGCGGCCATCGTATCGTCGGTGAGATTGCGCAGGCGCGCCTTGACCCCAAGGCGGCGGCTGCAGTGGCCGAACTGCTCGCGGGCGAGCCCGAACCGACCCTCGCTGGCGTGTCGATCTGGGCTGACGCCGTACGCGAGGAAGCTCCCGAGTTTCGCTGGACGGTGCCACTGCACTGGGTCAACTTCGAGTCCGGCAACTGCAGCTACCGGGCACCGGTCAATTGTCGCGATGACCGTTGCGTGGTCGCTGCCATCGAGCGCTTCAGCCAGCAGTTGGGCGACACCTGGCTACCGCTGGCGGTGAGGCGCGACGCGCTGAAGTTCGTCGTCCACTTTGTCGGCGACGCGCACCAGCCGCTGCACGCCGGTTTCGCAGCCGATCGTGGCGGCAACGATTTCCAGATCAGCATCCTGCGCGAGGGCTGGAACCTGCATTCGGTATGGGATTCGCTGATCATCGATAGTCTGAAGCTGGAGTGGCGAGACTACGCGGCGCGCGTCGAGCAGATTCCGTTGGCGCCACAGGCCCAGGCGCAGGTCTCGATCAACCAGCCTCCGGCATGGGCCGAGGAATCTTGTCAGATCGTGCAAGGCAGCGACTTCTATCCGCCGAAGCACAAGATCACCGGCAGGTACCTCGAAGCCAAGCGACCGCAGGCCGACCAGCGCCTGAAGCTCGCCGGCGAGCGCCTCGCGGCGTTGCTGAACCGGGTGCTGGGCAGCGCGCGGCAATAGGAGTCCCGCTGGCCCCTGTCGGTGCGCTTGTTCGCGCAACGAACAAGATCAAACCGGGGCAGGGGGCAGGTGGTCCAGACCGCGTCACGGTCCGGCCGTGCGGCGAGGTCGGGCCCCTGCCCCTTGCCCCTGCCGGCTCTT
>JAIMJQ010000135.1 GCA_020693165.1 Xanthomonas sp.
GACGCTTTTCGCTTCCTGCTGCTGTGGGTCCAGACTTGTCTGGACGCTTTTCGCTTCCTGCTGTTGTGGGTCCAGACAAGTCTGGACCCACCAGAGCTCTGAACGCCCGTGCCCCGCCTACCCAGCCCGCCGCGCCAACAGCGCCCGCAACTCGGCCTTTTCGTCGCTGCTGAGATCTTCGCCGGACTTCTGCTTGTTCATCAGCAACTGCCGGCGCTCGGCATCGGCCTGGATAACCATGCGTGCCAGCGCGCTTTCGAGATCTTCGCGCCAGGCCACCTCGTCGCCCGGCAGCTCGGCCAGCGACAACTTGATCAGCGCGCCATGTGCCGGAGTATCGGCGAACCCGTCCATCAGCTCCGAGGTGGTGATCAGCGGCCGCTTGCGGATCAGCTCGATCATCTGCCTGAGGATGTCGGCACCGGGCTTGTCGAGGGTGTCGATACGCGCCGGAACGGCGACTTCCTCGAGCAATTGCGGCCGCGCCAGCAACAGCGCCAAGGCGCTGCGGATCAGCGTGCGTTGCACCACCTGGCGGCTGGCGCGCGTCGGTACCCGCTGCGGCGCAGCCGGGATGACCACGCGGCGCGCGCCGCTGCGCTCGGCAAGTGCCTCGCGCATCAGGTCGCGGAAGGCGCCGTCCGGCATCTGCTCGATCAGTGGCTGCGCGCGCGAGGACAGGCGCGCGCGGCCATCGATCGAGGTCATGTCGATTTCGCGGCTGAGCGTGTCGAAGAAGTAGTCCGACAGCGGCATCGCCTCATGCATGCGCCGGCGGAAGCCCTCGGCGCCTTCCTTGCGCACCAGCGTATCCGGGTCCTCGCCGTCGGGCAGGAACAGGAAGTACGCCTGGCGACCGTCGGTCAGCCGCGGCAGGGTGGATTCCAGCGCCCGCCACGCCGCCTGACGGCCAGCGCGGTCGCCGTCGAAGCAGAACACCACGTCCTCGGCGTTGCGGAACAGCAGTTCGGCATGCTCCTTGGTGGTCGCCGTGCCGAGCGTCGCCACCGCCTCGTCGACGCCGTGCTGGGCCAGCGCGATGACATCCATGTAGCCCTCGACAACGATCAGGCGCTTCAGCTTCTGTGCGCTCTGGCGCGCCTGCCACAGGCCGTACAGCTCGCGCCCCTTGTGGAACAGCGCGGTCTCTGGCGAATTCAGGTACTTCGGCTCGCCCTGATCGAGGATGCGGCCGCCAAAGGCAATCGGCCGACCGCGGCGGTCGTGGATCGGAAACATCACGCGGTCGCGGAACTTGTCGTAGCTCTGGCCGTTGTCGCGTTGCGACAACAGACCCGCAGCGGCGAGCAACTTCATTCGATCGGAATTGCCGCCGAGTTTGCCGGAAAGGCCATCCCATCGGTCCGGCGCATAACCCAACTGGAAGCGTTCGATCATCTCGGAGCCGACGCCGCGACGCTCGAAATAGGCCTGCGCGCGCTCGCTTTTGGTTAGCTGCTCGCGGAACCAGGCGGTGGCTTCGAGCAGCACCGCGTACAGCGGCGCCAGCTTGTCGTCGGCGCCAGCGCGGGTGGCGTCGCGCGGCACTTTGAGGCCCGCCTGCGCCGCCAGTTGCTCGACCGCGTCGGGGAAGCTGACGCCTTCGTAGTCCATGACGAACTTCAGCGCGCTGCCGTGGGCGCCGCAGCCGAAGCAGTGGTAGAACTGCTTCTGCGGTACCACGGTGAACGATGGCGAACGCTCGTCGTGGAACGGACAGCGCGCCTGGTACTCCTTGCCCGCCCGCTTCAATTGCACGCGCGCGCCGATCACATCGACAATGTCGATGCGCTGCAGCAGCTCGTCGATGAAGCTTTCGGGGATCAGGCCGGCCATGGGTCGAAGTTCGTTGCGTGGCCTGATTCTGGCGCCAAGTGAAAGGTAAAACGTGAAACGTCAATCAGAGCGCACCCAATTGACGTATCACGTTTCACTTTTGACCGCTTCTCAGGCTATCGCCAGATATTCTTCCTTCAGCTTGCGATAGTTCTCCGCCGAGTAATACAGCGACTCGATCTCGGTCTCGCTGAGCATGCGCACGAAACGCGCCGGATTGCCGAGCCACAGCGAGCCCGGCTGTACGATCTTGCCGGGCGCGACCACCGCGCCGGCGCCAATCAGCGAGTGCTTGCCGATCACCGCCTTGTCGAGGATCACCGAGCCCATGCCGATCAGGCAGGCGTCCTCGATGGTGCAGGCGTGCAGGATCACGCTGTGGCCGATGGTGACGTCGCTACCGATCAGCAGCGGTACGCCGCCCGGCGTATAGCGGCCATCATGGGTGACGTGCAGCACCGAGTTGTCCTGAATGTTGCTGCGCGCGCCAATGCGGATGAAGTTGACGTCGCCGCGGACCACGGTCAGCGGCCAGATCGACACATCGTCGCCGAGTTCTACCTGGCCGATGACCTGGGCAGAATCGTCGACGAACACGCGTTCGCCGAGCTTGGGAAGGTGTTTCAGAAAGGGGCGGATGGCCATTGGCGAGATTCCCTGGTTAGCCTGCGAATGCTACGCAAGCTGGCGTCGCAACGGCACCGCCCGGCTGTTGTGGGTCCAGACTTGTCTGGAAGATTGTGATGTTCTTGTCCGGACGCTTTTGATGCTCTCCGGCAAGCCGAGGAACAGCGTTGTCGCGCGGCTCTTGTGGGTCCAGACTTGTCTGGACGCTCTTGGGGTTCTCCGGCAAGCCGGGGAAGAGCGTCCAGACAAGTCTGGACCCACAAAAGCCCGGTGTGCGAG
>JAIMJQ010000001.1 GCA_020693165.1 Xanthomonas sp.
AGGCTCAGGTTCATGCCCGTCCGCGACAGCGTCAGGCCCTGACTGGCCGGTCCGATGATGCGCAGGCCGCTGCGCTTGACCTGCTTTTGCAGGCGCTTGAGCAAGCCAGCCCTCGATGCCCAGGACCAGTTGGTTTCGGTGGCAATGCCGACGACCACCGCACCGCCGCAACGGCGTCTGCCGAGCTTGTCGATGATGTCGGCAACGCTGCCCCATGGCGCCAGCACCATGGCGAGATCGACGTCATCGGGGAGATCCGACGCATCGCGCAGGCATTCGCGGCCGAACACTTGAGTACGCTGCGGGTTGACGAGATGGATATCGCCGCCGAACTCGGCGTCAAGGGCCTGGCGGGTAAACGCGCTGCCGAGCGAGTCCGGCTGGTCGCTGGCGCCGATCAGGGCGAGCGAGCGTGGCGCGAGCAGACGATCCAGCGGGTGATTGGCCATGGGCAGGAGCCAGGTCGGACACGCAAGACTAACCCGGTCCGGTGGCAGCCACGAGTCTGGTTCGGCGCCGGCAACAGTCCGGGTCGTTGCTCGTGTAGTGCGGCATCCGGTACTGCCATTGTTTCCGCGCCTTTTGACCCGAATGCGTCGTTGTTCGTCGTCGCCATGGAAGCGCCATGACTTCTCCTCTCGCCTGGCCTCGGACCAAAATGCAGCGGAAATAAAAGTCAGTTACTTGCGCTGCACCGCACTGGCAGTGCGCCCATTCGCGCATTGGGGTCGGTTGGTGTTGACACCAGACCGGCCGCGCGCGGCGCTCGGCCTGTCGCGGGCGCCTTGTGCCGGCAGTGTAGACTTCGGCGATTCCGGCGAATGCCGCGGCTCGCGCCGCAGCTTGCCAGTCACCGCGCCGAGGGTCTGAACAATGTCCAACCCATCTTCGGGCATGCCCCTGCACACCAAGATGCTGCTCGGCTTCGTCGTCGGCGCCGTCGCCGGCATCCTGGCCAATGTGTATGCCGCTGACTCCGGCTGGCTGAACGGCCTGGTGACCTACGTCGCCAACCCGATGGGTCAGATCTTCCTGCGCCTGCTGTTCATGCTGGTGGTGCCGCTGGTTTTCTCGGCGCTGGTGCTCGGCGTGGTCGAGATCGGCGATCCGCGCTCGCTCGGGCGCATCGGTGGCAAGACCCTCGCGTTTATCATGCTGGTCACGGCAGTGGCAGTCACCATCGGTCTGATCACCGTCAACGTGCTGCAGCCGGGCATCGGGTTGTCACCGGAAGTAGGTCAGTCGATTCTCGCCAGTTCAGCCGAAAGCGCCGGTTCCATCGTTGCCAGGAAGGAGGGCTTCTCGGCGCTCGACCTGCTGCTCAACATCGTGCCACGCAATCCGGTGGCGGCCGCCGCCAATGGCGATCTCATCGGCGTGATGTTCTTCGCGCTGATGTTCGGTATCGCGGCGACGGTAATTCGCAGCGACGGCACCGGGCACTTCCTCGGCGCCGTGCAGGGCGTCTACGAGATCTGCCTGCGCCTGATCGACTGGGTTATCCAGCTGGCGCCTTACGCCGTCGCCGCGCTGCTGTTTTCGATCACTGCGAAGCTCGGCATCGATGTGCTGCTTCAGCTCGCGCGTTTCGTCGGCACCGTGGTGCTGGCGCTTTCCATCCATTTCTTCATCGTCTTCCCGCTGCTGCTGAAGTACGTTGGCCGCATGTCGCCGCTGGAGTTCTTCAGGCGCGCCGAACCTGCGATCCTGACTGCATTCTCGACCTCGTCGAGTTCAGCCACCTTGCCGACCACGCTGATGGTCGCCGAAGAACGCCTCGGCGTGCCACGGCGCGTTGGCCGCTTCGTGTGCACGCTCGGGGCGACCGCCAACATGAACGGCACTGCCTTGTTCGAAGGCATCACCGTGTTGTTCCTGGCGCAGTTCTTCGGGGTCGATCTATCACTCGTCCAGCAGGTCACCGTGCTGATGCTGTGCATCCTTGGCGGCATCGGTGCCGCCGGTGTCCCCGGGGGTTCGCTGCCGGTGATCGCGATGATCCTGGTGATGTTCGGCATCCCGGCGGAAGGCATCGGCCTGATCCTTGGCGTCGACCGATTCCTCGACATGTGCCGCACCACCGTCAATGTCACCGGCGACCTGGTCGGCGCGGTGGTGGTGGCGCGCGGGGAACCGGAAGAAGCGACGGGTTGAGCGTCAGGGCTAAGGTGGGAGCGGGGTCTGCTGGCTCTTGTGGGTCCAGACTTGTCTGGACGCTCTTGGCCCCGGTATCAGCAACAGCGTCCAGACAAGTCTGGACCCACAAGTGCCCTTTCCATCGGTTGCTGATTGCGCAATCGTATTCACCTGACGCACTGCCGCCGGATATGGCGTACTCCAGCGGCATTCGCGAGGGCACGATCATGAATCCGCAGCTGCGCAGCGCGATCCTGCTGCTGGTGTCGATGGCCATCGGCGCCTGCGCGACCGACGCTCCACGCCAGGGGACGCCGGCCTGTCAGCCATCCGCGCTGGGCGACACCACGCTGTACCTGCGCGGATCGATGAACAACTGGGCGGCCCTCGACGAGTACGCCTTCCAGTACCGTTGCGACGCGCACTACCTCAATGTCGACTTCGCGGCCAGCCACGATTTCAAGGTCGCCGATGCAGCATGGAGCGATCCCAGTACCTTCGGCGCGCCGGCCGGTGGCAACGGTCTGGTGCTCGCCGGACATGCCTACGCGCCGGCAACCAATCGCGGCAGCGGCGGCACCGGCAATCTGCGCTTCGCATTCAACGGCGAGCACACCGTCCGGCTCGCGTTTGCCGACGGCGAGCCTGTCCTCAGCATCGGGCCGAAGACCTTCAGCGATCCCAACGCACGCCCGATCACCGATCCGGTCGCGCTCGGCGTGCGCTTCGATTCGCGCGATGCGACCCACAAGTCGCCGTTCGGTGCAGGGGTGCCGGGCACGCCGATTGACTTCGCCCTGACGGCGCTGCCGGGCGTCGAGGTGGCCACGCTGGTGATCGAGTCGCGACGCCTGGAAGGCAATCAGGAAGTCCTCGATTACACCGAGATCGTGCGATTGCCGCTGCAACGGCAGTTGGCCGGCGACCGCGAGCGCTGGACGACGCAGCACCGTTTCGACGCCGTCGGCGTTTATGGATACTGGTTCGAGCTTCGCATCGGCGGCGTCGACTACGTCTACCAGAACAACAAGGACGCGGTGTTCTGGACGCGCGAGCGCGGCAGCGGCGGAATCGGCGTCGTCGGCTTTGCGCCGGCGCAGCGCAGCATGATCCGACGCTATCGCCAGACCGTCTACGCTGCCGATTTCCAGGTGCCGGACTGGGCGCCGGACATCGTCTACTACTACATCTTCCCGGAGCGCTTTCGCAACGGCGACCCCGGCAACGATCCGCGCCCCGGGCCGCACACCTTCCGCGACCACAGCGTCGAGGTGCACGCCGACTGGAACGAACAGCCCTGGCTGAATGGCAGCGGCGATGGTTCGGACGTGCTCTACAGCAATGACTTCTTTGGCGGCGACTTGCAGGGGATCATCGACAAGCTCGACTACATCCGCGAACTCGGCGCCAACACGCTGTACCTGACGCCAGTGTTCCTCGCTTCGAGCAATCACAAGTACGACACTGCCGATTACACCCGCATCGATCCCGGCTTCGGCAGTGACGACGATTTCAGCCGGCTGACCGCGGAGGCGGGAAAACGCGGCATCCGCGTGATTCCCGATACCTCGTTGAACCACAGCGGAGACGACTCGCTGTACTTCGACCGCTACGGCAAATACCCCGGCATCGGTGCCTTCGAGGATGGCGTGATCCGTCCGGATTCGCCGTATGCCGGCTGGTACCGTTTCCACCCCGGCGAGACCGATCCCGAGCGCCAGTACACCGGCTGGACTGGTGTGCGCGACCTGCCGGAACTGGACAAGTCGTCTGACGGTTTCCGCACGTTTGCCTACGGCCCCGGCGGCGTGATGCAGCGCTGGCTCGACCGCGGTGCCGCTGGTTGGCGCATGGACGTGGCACCGTGGGTGCCGGACGACTTCTGGCGCGAGTGGCGTGCGGCGATCAAGGCGCATCGCCCGGATGCGCTGACCGTGGCGGAGACCTGGTTCGATGCCAGCAAGTACCTGCTCGGCGACATGTTCGACTCGACGATGAACTACATCTTCCGCAACGTCGTGATCGAGTACGCCGCCGGCGGCGATGCCAGCAAGCTCTACGGCAATATCGAGCTGATGCGCGAGGCCTATCCCCCGCAGGCCTTTTACGGCCTGATGAACCTGTTGTCGACGCACGACCAGGCGCGCACGCTGCATCTCCTCGGACCTCACCGGCCTGCCAGCGATGCGGCCACCGTCGCGCTCGCCAAACGCCGGTTGCGCCTCGCCGTGCTGCTGCAGATGACCTTCCCCGGCGCGCCGACGGTGTTCTATGGCGACGAAGTCGGCGTGACCGGCGGCGACGATCCGTACAACCGCGGCACCTATCCGTGGGCTGATCTCGGTGGCGAACCGGACCTGGATCTGCTCACCGACTTCAAGCGCTACATCGCGCTGCGCAACGACCACGTTGTGCTGCGCCGCGGCAGCATCGGTGCGCCGATCCATCTCGATGCGAATGTCATCGTCTGGTTGCGGCGGCTCGGCGATCAAATCGCGATCGTCGCCACCAACAATGCCGACGCCGTGCGTCAGGTGACGCTGACGGTGCCGGCGGATCTGGCCGGCGCCGCCTTCATCGATGCGCTGGGTGGAACGCGGATCGACGCCGCCGCATCCAGCCTCGTTGTAGACGTGCCAGCCCTCGGCGGGGTGGTGTTGATGCGCGATTGAGTGCCGAAAAGCGCGACCGATTTCTGCGGGCCAGCGTCGTCCGTGGCATTGTTGCAACCTGATCTCGATGTCCCGAGGTGTCGCCACGGCGATGACGGAGCCCTGCGAATTCGCCTTGCGCCAGGCCCTGGTCGAAGCCGCCCGGACGCTTTCGGCCGCGCGCCTGAATTGCGGCACGGCTGGCAACGCCAGCGCCCGCTGCGGCGCCGGGATGCTGATCACGCCGAGCGCCATGCATCCCGACCGCCTGACGCCCGACGACATCGTCTGGATGTCGCTCGAAGGCCGCGCGCAGGGCAGGCGCACGCCTTCGAGCGAGTGGCAGCTGCATCGCGATCTTTACTTCACGCGGCCCGACGCTGGCGCGGTGATCCATACGCATTCGCCATTCGCCACCGCGCTGGCGTGCCAGCGCCGCGGTATCCCGCCATTCCACTACACGGTCGCCCGTTTCGGCGGCGACGACGTACGCTGCGCGGACTATGCGCTGTTCGGCAGCGCCGAGTTGTCGCGCACCATCCAGGTTGCCATTCGCGATCGCAACGCCTGCCTGATGGCCAACCATGGCGCCGTTGTCTGTGCCGACGAGGTTCCCGCGGCGATGACACTGGCGCTGGAGCTCGAGTTCCTCAGCGAACTTTACTGGCGCACCGCGCAGGGTGGGGCGCCGGTGCTGCTCGACGCCGCCGAGATGGCGGCAGTGGGCGGGCGCTATCGCGGCTATTGCCGACCGCGACTGGCAACGGAACTGCCTGCGCTGGACCCGGCGCGGGTCTACAAGCTGCTGCCGGCGGCGGATTGGCGTCAGGCGCAGGCCGATGGCCGCTATCGCGGTTCGCCGGACGACCTGCGCGACGGTTACATCCATTTGTCGGGTGCCGGCCAAGTGGCAGGCACCCTGGCGAAGTACTTCGCGCAGACGCCCGACCTCTTGTTGCTGGAGGTCGATCCAGCGGCGCTCGGTGACGCGCTGCGTTTCGAACCATCGCGCGGCGGCGACCTGTTCCCGCATCTGTACGCGCCGTTGCCGCTGGTCGCCGCGCGCCCGCTGGCGCGGCGCGCTGATCCGGGCGACGACTGGCAACTGGTCGATGCCTGAGTTCGCCATCGTCGGTGCCGGCTTCGGTGGCATCGCCATGGCGTGGGCACTCGGGCGCGCACGCCGGACTTGGCCTTGGGCGGTCTGCAGGTGCCGGCGTTTCCGGAGATTCCGCGCCGCGAAAGTTTCGTGCGCCGCATCATGGTGATGCGCGAGCTGCGAGCTGCGTGCGGCACGCGGCGCAACGGCGGCCGGCCCCACCGCCAAGGCGCAAGCCGACTCGCTGGCGCGGGTCGATGCCGGCTTTTCCGGAAGCGCCTCGGTCGGCGGCTGCCGCAGCTGGTATCTGGACGCCGCCGGGCACAATATTGCGCTGTGGACCGGGTCTGCGCTGGCGTATCGGCGCCTGGTCCGGCGCGTGTGCGCCGACGATTTCTCTTTCTTCGCGAGGATCCAATGACCGATCCCGAGCCGGACCTTTGCCCCTGCGGCAGCCAGCGCAGCTATCGCGACTGCTGTGGGCGTTGCCACGCGGGCGAACCGGCGGCCGATGCCGAGACCTTGATGCGTTCGCGCTACAGCGCCTACGTGATCGGCGACCGCGACTACCTGCTGACGACCTGGCACGCCAGCACACGGCCGCAGCATCTGGATCTTGGTCCACCCGATTCGGTGCGCTGGCTCGGACTGAGCATCAAACGCTCCCATCCGATCGACGACGACCACGCCGAAGTCGAGTTCGTGGCCCGCAGTCGCAGCGGCGGCGGACCGGCATCGCGATTGCATGAAATCAGCCGCTTTGTGCGCGAACAGGGTCGCTGGTACTACGTCGACGGCAGCTTTCCGAAGCTGGCATTGTGAGGCGGTGATAGCCGGGCTCTTGTGGCTTTTGTAGTGCCGAGCTTGCTCGGCATGGATTGGCGCAACAGCAGCGGAGCAAGCTCCGCTCTACAGAGAGCGGAAGAGCAGCGGAGCAAGCTCCGCTATCGGGGCGCCAGCGCGACAATCGCTTGCCACTGCTGCTCGCCAACCGGCATCACCGACAAGCGGTTGCCGCGCTTGATCAGCGCAAACTCTGACAACTCGGGCAGTGTCTTCAGCAGTTCCAGCGGCAAAGGGGTCTTCAGCTTGCGCACGAACTCGACCTCGACCGCCGACCAGCGCGGATCGTCGGCCTTGCTGCCGGCGTCGAAATAGTCGCTTTCCGGGTTGAACTGGGCGGGATCGGCGAACGCCGTGCGGCGGATGCGGGCGATGCCGACGATCCCCGGCACGGCGCAACTGGAGTGGTAAAACAGGACGTCGTCGTCGAGCTGCATCGAACGCATGTAGTTGCGAGCCTGATAATTGCGCACGCCGTCCCAGACCTCGCGTTTCTTGCGCTTCAGGTCGTCGATCGAGAACACGTCGGGCTCGCTTTTCATCAACCAGTGCATCGGGGTCCTCTCAGTCATTCGCCGCGGTCGGATCGCGCCGTGGCGCGCCGATGACGATGACCTCGCGGTCGGTGACGACCAGATCCAGCGGCACGTCCCACTCGGCCATCGGGATTGCCGGGACTTCCTGGCAGGCGTAGCCGATGCCGATCAGCCACGGTGGTGCCGGGCTTTCGCGCCGGAACGCCAGCGCGCGGTCGTAGTAGCCGGCGCCCGATCCCAGCCGCCCACCGACGCCGTCGAAGGCCAATAGCGGCAGCAGAATCACGTCCATGGTGTCGGCCGACACCAGTTCGGCGACATCGACCAGCGGCTCGGGTATGCCGAAGCGATTGGCCATCAGTCGCTTCGGCTGGCCGTTCCAGTGGGCGAAACGCATGTCCGGCGCGGTGTGCTCGACGTGCGGCAGGTAAACCGACTGCCCGTGCAGGATGGCGTCGTCGAAGGTCGGCCCCAGCGACAGCTCGCTGGCGACCGCGGCGTAAGCGCCGATCCGGCGTGCGCCGGAAAAGGCCGGCAGCGTGCGCAGCCGATCGCGGATATTGTCGGCTGCGACTGCGCGCTCATGAGTGCCGAGCGCACGTCGTGCCGCGCGCGCCCGTTGGCGCAATTCGTGGCGCAGCGCTTCTGCGTCAGGATGCAAAATCAGGGTCCTCCGCCGATGCCGATGCGGGTCTCGCGACCTTGATCCTTAAGATCAGGTGGGAAGAAGAGAGCCGCTAAAGGCGGTCCGCTGCGAGGCGGACAAGCACATGCGCGGTTTGAAACTCTTCCCAAGGTCGACAAACAGGGTCAAGGTATATGGCGGACGCGCTGTCGCACAACGCAGAGGACGCAAGTGCATCCTACGTGCGTGCGAGCGCCGCCTCAAGCTTGGTGTTCAACTTGCGCAATTCTTCACCGACGTCGACGCCGACCTGTTTCAGTTCGGTCCGCGCCTGCAATGATTCGTGCGCGATGTTGAGCGCAGCCATCACCGCGATCCGCTCCAGGCCGACGAGCTTGGCCTTGCTGCGGATCTCGCGCATCTTGCCATCGAGGTAGGCGGCCGCTTCGATCAGGCTGGTCTGATCTTCCGGCGTGCAGGCGACCGTATATTCGCGGTCGAGAATGGTCACCTTGACCGCTTGCTGGCTCATCCGTTCTGCTCCAGCGCCTTCAGCCGGGTGATCATCGCCTCGACGCGCGAGCGGGCGTGCTCGTTCTTCGCCAGCAGCGCGGCGCGTTCCTGCGACAGCTGCTCATGCGCCAGACGCAGCGAGAGGTTCTCCTGATGCAGGCGCGCGTTGGTACTGAGCAGGCGATCGAGCTTGTCCGCCAGCGACTTGAGTTCGCCTTCCACTGCCAAGTGTTCCGCCATCGGTTGCCGGGCCCGTCACGCGATCATGGACGAAGTCTATACCATGCGCTGGATCGGCTGCGTGGCGGTTGGGTTGCTCGTGTAGTGCGGCATATGGAACTGCCATTGGTCCCGCGCCTTTTGACCCGAATGCGTCGCAATCAACCGAACGTATCCGCGGCGTCTTTGCGCGCCCGGCGGCGTTGCTCCTCCTTGCCATGGCGCTGCCAGGTCCCGTCGTCGCGCCTTGCCAGTCGCGCAAATCCACTCGCGGATCATGTCCGCCGATTGCGGAGCACCACACTAGCCATCGGCGCAAACACCGAGTCAGGGCCGCGAAGCGAAAAGATGCTCACGACAGACTGCAATCACGGCGATGCTGTCGAAAGCCGGCTGTGGCTTGACCAAGCGTGCATCTTTTCGCGCCGGTGTTAGAAATGCGGGCTGGCCTCGGGCCAAAATGCATCGGAAATAAAAGTCAGTTACTTAAGCCGCACTACAATAGGGGCGTTGCCGGGAGGCTTTTCGCGAGGCTCGGCAGAAGGGTTCGAGCAAGATTCGAACCCAACCAACGCGTGACTTTACCGCCACAACACCGATTTTACCGCCGGGCGTTCGGCCTCGATGCGGATGAACCACAGCATCGTTGCGGCGATCAGCTTCACGCCGACCGGCAGCGCGACGTAAACGATGACCAGCGCGGCGGTGTTGTAACCGCCGTTGCCCGGGTTGAATCCGAGCAGATCAAGGATCGGCAGCGAGGCGGCGGCGCCGATCGCGGTCGCCAGCTTGGTGCACAGTGCCCACAGACCGAAGTAGGCGCCGGTGGCGCCGCGCGAATCCTTGCCTTCCTCGGCGTTGATGACGTCGGCCAGGATCGCCGGCGGCAGGCCGTAGTCGGCACCGATGCCGAGCCCGGTGATCACCGAGATGGCGATGAACAGGCCGATGTCGCCCTTGCCGAGGAACGCCGCCGATGCCATCGCCACTGCCGTCAGCACGATGCCGACGAACCACGCAGAGGCTTTGCTCAACCGGCGCGACAGGAACATCCACAGCGGCACGCTGGCGGCGCCAGAGACGAAGTACGCGAGCAGGATCACGCCGGCCTGGAACTTGTTGCCGCCGAGCACGTGCTCGACGTAGAACAACATCACGCTGACGGCGATGCCGAGCGCCGATCCGTTGACGACGAACACCGCCAGCAGGCGGCGATACAGCGGATTCTTCAGCGGTGACAGGAAGTTGCCGAGGATGGTCGAGCCCGGCTTGCGCACCACCGGGCCGTGCACCGAGGGTGGCGAGTACAGCAACGTCGGCAGCGCTGCCAGGATGGCCACCGGCAGGTACATGATCCCCAGCCACTGGTAGCCCGCGGCCTCACCGAAGCGCGCGGTCAGAAAGGTCGGCAGCACCACCGCGAGCATCATGCCGGTGAGACCGAAGACCTCGCGACCCACGGTGACGCGGGTGCGTTCGTTGTAGTCGTCGCTGAGCTCGGCGCCGAGCGCGTGATAGCTGATCGAGACGCCCGCGTAGCCCAGGTGTACCAGCACCAGCGACACGAACAGCCAGATGCTGAGGGCGGTCGCGTTCGGATGGGAGCCGTCCGTCCCGGGGTGGAACATCGCTGGCGGGTCGAACAGCATGAAGAAGCCGATGATCATCAACGGCAGCATCGACGCCACCAGCATCAGTCGACCGTTCTTGCGGTGGGTCAGGCGATCGCTGAGATAGCCGAGGATCGGATCCTGCACAGCGTCGATGATGCGCGACACGATCAGTATCGGACCGATCAGCGCCAGCGACAGCTTCAGCACCTCGCCGTAATAGTGGGCGACGTTGAGCACCACGGGCAGCGCCGCCATGGCCAGCGGCAGTTGCAGCGAGGAATACGCCGCAAGCCGGCCGAACCCGATATGGACTCGGGTGTTGCCATCGACCGGTGTCGGTGAACTCAAGTGCGCTCCAACATGTCGTCAATTTCGAATCCCGATCATCGTGCAGGCCCTGCTGGATGGCGACACGGACATCGGTTCAGGGGGGCGAGGATACTCAGGTTGTTGGTGTGCGCAGCGTGTCGAATGATGGCGTCGGCGCCGATTTGTTCAGTGCCGGAAATGGCGCACGCCGGTGAACACCATGGTCATGCCGTGTTCGTCGGCGGCGTCGATCACTTCCTTGTCGCGCATGGAGCCGCCTGGCTGGACCACCGCGCGGATGCCGGCTTTTGCCGCGGCGTCGATGCCATCGCGGAACGGGAAGAAGGCGTCCGACGCCATCACCGACCCGGGCACCGTGAGGTTGGCCTGGCGGGCCTTCCAGCCGGCGATCTCGGCGCTGACCACGCGGCTCATCTGTCCGGCGCCGATGCCGATCGAACGCCCGTCGCGGGCATAGACGATGGCGTTGGACTTGACGTACATCGCCAGCTTCCACGCGAACATCAGGTCAGCGAATTCCTGCGCTGACGGTGTGCGCTGGGTGACCACGCGCAGGTCCTGAGCGTGCAGGGAATCGCGGTCGACATCCTGCACCAGCAATCCACCGGTGATGCGCTTGATGTCGCGGGCGAGCGGCAGCGCCAGCGATGACGGCAGCGGGCCGGTCTCCAGCACGCGCACATTCGGCTTGCTGGCGAACGCGGCGAGCGCCATGTCGTGGTAGCTCGGCGCGATCACCACTTCGACAAACTGACGTTCGACGATGATCCGCGCGGTATCGCCGTCGAGCGGCTGGTTGAAGGCGATGATGCCGCCGAAGGCCGACACCGGATCGGTAGCGTAGGCGCGCTCATAGGCCTCCATCAGCGTCGTCGACACCGCCACCCCGCAGGGATTGGCGTGCTTGACGATCACGCACGCCGGCTCGTCGAACTGCTTGACGCATTCGAGCGCCGCGTCGGCGTCGGCCAGATTGTTGAACGACAGCGTCTTGCCCTGCAGGATTTTTGCCGCAGCCACGCTGCCGCCGGGAAGCGGGTCTTCGAGGTACACCGCTGCTCCCTGGTGCGGATTCTCCCCATAGCGCAGGGTCTCGCCGCGCCGCAGCGACAGATGCAGCGTCGGCGCGAACGCCTGCGGCGTCTCGGGGTCGGAACTGCGCGCGCCGAGATACTCGGCGACCTGCCCGTCGTAGCGGGCAGTGTGCGCGTAGGTTGCCGCCGCCAGGCGCCGGCGCTGCTCCGCACTGGTGCCGCCGGCCTTCAGCGCTGCGGCGATCTCCGCGTAGTCGGCGGGGTCGACAATGACCGCGACCCGCTCATGGTTCTTGGCGGCGGCACGCAGCATCGCCGGCCCGCCGATGTCGATGTTTTCGACCGCGTCCTCATACGCGCAATCCGGTTTGGCGATGGTCGCAGCGAACGGATACAGATTGACGACCACCAGGTCGATCGGCGCAATGTCGTGGTCGCGCATGACCTGGTCGTCGATGCCCAGGCGACCGAGCAGGCCGCCGTGGATCTTCGGGTGCAGCGTCTTCACGCGGCCGTCCATGATTTCCGGGAAGCCGGTGATGTGACTGACATCGGTCACGGCGAGCCCGGCATCGCGCAGCGCTCGGGCGGTGCCACCGGTCGACCACAGTTCGACGCCGTGCGCGGCGAGTTCGCTGGCGAGATCGACCAGACCAGTCTTGTCGGACACGCTGAGCAGCGCGCGCCGGATGGGTTGGCGGGAATCGTTAGTCATGGATGGCTCGATGGGGCAGGGGGCGTCATCGGGGCGGCGATGCTGCGGCAAGCGTGGCTTCCGGCGCAAGCTGGCGTCGCCATGTTGGGGGGTGTTGCCAGAGCGAGATCGCTGTGTCGCGACCGTCCGCTGCGCGGTGGACCAGCGGTCGCGACGCAGCCATCTCGCTCCGGCAACTGCCGCGTCGTCAGTGGGTGTTCGACGAACCGCTAATGCGCGATGCCGAGCTCGTCGAGCTTCTTGCGCAGCGTCGCCCGATTCATGCCGAGCAGATCGGCGGTGCGCGTCATGTTGCCGCCGCAATGGCGCAAGGCCTCTTCCAGCACAGGCCGTTCGACCTGACGCAGCATCAGGTTGTAAAGGTCGGTGCAGTGCGCACCATTGAGATCGTGCAGATAGCGGCGTACCACACGAGTTGCGGCATCACGCAAGGTTGATTCGCTGCGCATCGGTTCCGGGCTGCGATCCTGCGAGACTGCGACGGTCATACCAGTCATCCTTGCCACCAAAGACAAAGCTGCTAGCGCCGCGCGAGCGCAGCGTCAGGAGCAGTGATGGGAAAAGCGGGAAGCCAGCATAACCCCAACGCAGCCACGCCCGTCAATCGTTTTCACAAACTTCCGACGAAACGTGGTGCCAGTTCGCAAAAGCCGAGGACCTACGCTTGCCGGCTCTGGTAGAGCCGAGCTTGCTCGGCGGGAGTGTGCGACAGGCAGCGGAGCAGGCTCCGCGCTACAGAAGGCCGCGGCGTGAACGCGCTCAGCGCGATTGGAAGATGACGATGGTCTTGCCCGAGACTGCAATCTTGCCGTCGACCTCGAGCTGCTTGAGCACGCGGCCGACCATCTCGCGCGAGCAACCGACGATGCGGCTGATCTCCTGCCTGGAGATGCGGATCTGCGTGCCTTGCGGATGGCTCATCGCATCCGGTTCCTCGCATAGATCGACCAGGGTCCGCGCGACGCGGCTGGTGACGTCCATGAACGCCAGCCGCGACACCTTGCGGCTGGTCTGCAGCACGCGCTTGGTCAGTTGCGAAGCGATCGAGAACAGGATGCGCGGACATTCTTCCTTGAGCGGTCCCTCGAACAACTGGAACAGCCGCTCATAGCTGATTTCGGCGAGTTCGCACGGCGTGCGCGAGCGCACCAGCACTTCGCGCTTCTCCGGTTCCATGAACAGGCCCATCTCGCCGATGTAGTCACCCTCGTTGACGTAGGCCAGGATCAGCTCGCGGCCCTCGTCATCCTCGCTCATCACCGCGAGCGAGCCCTCGATGATGTAGTAGAGCGTGTTGGCCATGTCGCCCGGACGGATGATCGGCGACTTCGACGGATAGCGGCGACGGTGGCACATCGACAGGAAGCGTTCGATGTGGTGCGGCTCCGGCGCCAGCGGCCGCGCTGCGGCGAGCTTGCGCAGGCTGGCCTGCAGCGTGTACCGCAACAGCGATTTTTCCGGCTTGGCAATCGAGCTGGCCATCGCGTTCCCCGGAGCAAGTAGTGAGCCTCGGACTTATAGCATGCGGTGGCCGCCGGCTTCTCGACGAGTACGCCCCATGCCTGTCTGCCGCCGCCGCGCGTCTGCCCAAGCGCGGCTGAATCGTGTCATCAAAGCAGGGTGTTGCTGTCGTAAACTTATGCCCCATAATCCGCGCCCCGCGTAAACGGCCCCGAGAGTCCCTCGGCCCACGCGATCCTTTCAACTCGCTGGGAGACCACCCATGGTCAGGCCGATTCCGCGCCTCAAGCTGCAGGGCTTCAACAACCTCACCAAGGCGTTGAGCTTCAACATCTACGACGTCTGTTACGCAGTCACCGAGGAGCAGCGCAACCGCTACATCGAGTACATCGATGAGGCCTACAACGCCGAGCGCCTGACCGAGATCCTGACCGAGGTTGCCGACATCATCGGCGCCAACATCCTGAACGTCGCCCGCCAGGACTACGACCCGCAGGGCGCCAGCGTCACCATCCTGATCTCCGAACAGCCGGTGATCGATCGCGCCGACGTCGGCCGCGAGATGCTCAAGGACGCGATGCTCGAGCAGCACGAGGAACCGACCGAGGCCAGCGTGGTGGCGCACCTGGACAAGAGCCACATCACCGTTCACACCTACCCGGAAAGCCACCCGTTCAACGGCATCAGCACTTTCCGCGCTGATATCGACGTTGCCACCTGCGGCGTGATCTCCCCGCTGAAGGCGTTGAACTACCTGATCGACAGCTTCGAGTCGGACATCGTGATCATGGATTACCGCGTGCGTGGCGCCACCCGCGACGTGCGCGGCACCAAGCACTACATCGACCACAAGATCAACTCGATCCAGGACTTCCTGTCCAAGCCGATCAAGAACCGCTACGAGATGTTCGACGTCAACGTCTACCAGGAGAACATCTTCCACACCAAGATGCATATCAAGGAGTTCGACCTCGATACCTACCTGTTCGAGGCGACCAAGAACGAACTGTCGTTCAAGGACCGTGGCCGCATCGAGGCCCAGGTGCGCCGCGAGATCGGCGAGCTGTTCCACGGGCGCAATCTGGACTGACGCATTCGCTTGATGCCCTTGTGGGTCCAGACTTGTCTGGACGCTTCATGCGCTTGTGGGTACAGACAAGTCTGGACCCACGAAAGCCGGTTACCGCTGGGGCTGTCCCCCTACACCCGATACGCCACGGCTCTCAACGCGTCCGCCGCCACCTGCATCAACTGCGGCAACGGCCATGGCAGCGCCATCGCACCGCGCGCCTGCGCGTCGGCGCCATGCGCCACTTCGTCGGACTTCATCTGCTCCAGCACCGCCCGCGTGCGCTCGTCGCCGTCGGGCAGGCGTGTCAGGTGATCGCCGAGGTGGCTCTCGACCTGGCGCTCGGTCTCGACCACGAATCCGAGGCTCAGGCGATCGCCGATCAGCCCGGCAGCTGCGCCAATGCTGAACGCGCCGGCATACCAGAACGGATTGAGCACGCTCGGCCGGCTGCCGAGTTCGTGCAGTCGCGCCTCGCACCAGGCCAGGTGATCGCCCTCCTCGCGCGCCGCGTGGGTCAGGTGCGCGCGCACCCCGGGATCGCGCGCCACCGCCGCCTGGCCGTAATAGAGTGCCTGCGCGCAGACTTCGCCAGCGTGGTTGATGCGCATCAGCCCGGCAACATGGCGGCGCTCGGTGTCATCGAGATCGATGCGCGGATGCGCAGCGCCTGGGCTCGGGCGATCCGGCGCTTCGGCCGGCGCAAATACCGTGCGCAGCGCGCGGTCGGCTTCGGCGAGCAGGCGATCGAGGCTGGAGGGTTCGCGCAATGGAAGGGCAGGGTCGGTCATCGGTCGTCGGCTGGCAAGCGGTCAGCCAAGAATGCCACCGGGTGGCGCACCGGCAGCGTGATCCCGCGCAACACGAGGCGTTCCTGCAGATGCAGCGCGCACCCGACATTGGTGGTGGCGATGGCATCGATGTTCATGCCGGAGATGGCGTCGACGATCGGTTGTGCCAGCGCATTGGCCTCGGCCGGATGCGCCAGCAGATGCGGACCGGCGGCGCCGCAGCAGCCGAGGCCGGTGGTGATCCCGATCACATCGACTCCCGGCAGCAGCGCCAACATCTGGCGGGCGGCATCGGCGTCGCCGACCGTGTGTCGATGACTGCACGGCGCGAACAGGCCGATGCGCGCTGGCAGAGCGCGCAATCGGTCGGACCAGAACGCCTTTCGATCCAGCAGCCAGCGACAGCCCTCGATGATGCGGACCGAATCGGCTGCCGCCCGCCGCAGCGCATCGATGCAGCCGCTGTCGAGTGCCACCACCTCGCGCGTTCCTGCGGCTGCCCATTGGGTGCGAAGGTCTTCGGCCAGCGCATCGGCATCGGCGCTGGCGCCGAGATGGCGGGCGATGGCGCCGCAGCAGGCCTGGGCCGGCAACGGTCGCAGATCGAGCCCGGTCGTTCGCGCCACGCGGAGCAACGCGTGCTGTGCCTCGCTGTCGAGGCTGCGCGCCACGCAACCGCTGAACATCACGACCTCCGCGGGCGCCTGCGGCCGGGCGGCGACTGCGCGCCCGGCGCGCAGCAACCAGCGAGCGCGCCGACCGAGTTGCCGCGTCGCCGGCGGAAAGATGCGCGCGACGCTGCCTGCCGCAGCCAGTGCAGCTGCGGCGATCCGGGGGTGTTGTGCCGCGCGCTCGCCGACGGTGGCCGGCGTTGCATTCGCCGCGTGGATGAGCGCTCGCGCTCCCTCGATGATCTCGCCATAACGCACTTGCGCCGGGCAGACGTGTTCGCAGGCGCGGCACTGCAGACAGGATTCAAGCGACTCGCGAATCGAGTCGTCGCTGGCTGCCGCGCCATCCAGCGTCTTCGTGAGCGCGATGCGCCCACGCGGCGAGAACTGCTCAAGACCGCGCAGCCGGAACGTCGGACAGTGCGGCAGGCACAGCCCGCACATCACGCATTCGTCCGCCAGTTCTCTTGGGTCCGCGTCAGCGTGCATCCGCACTCTCGTTGAAGGAGCGACGTGCACGTCGCGACCGCTATCCGATGCTAACCAACTACAGGCCCGGCGGCTGCGACGCTGCTCTTTGTGGGTCCAGACTTGTCTGGACGCTGCTCGCTCCGGTGCAGGCAACAGCGTCCTGACAACTGAGGTCCCACCACACAGTCGGCGCCGCCAACTTCGCGTATGCTGCGCACCCCGCCCGAGCGTCGACTGAACGATCGGGTGCAACGCCGACGAAGGGGCTTGCGCGCTCTGCAAGTGCCATCTAAACTTGTCGGTCTTTGTAAGGCAAGGTCCAGGGAAGGTCCCCATGATGACGGTAAGCGCGAAAGCAGAGACCGTAAAGCGCGATTGGTTTCTGGTGGACGCCACGGGCAAGACGCTCGGCCGGCTGTGCACGGAGCTTGCGTCGCGTCTGCGCGGCAAGCACAAGCCGATCTATACCCCGCATTGCGACACCGGCGATTACCTCGTGGTAATCAACGCCGAGAAGATCAAGGTGACGGGCAACAAGCTCAATGACAAGCTGTACCACCGGGTCACCGGGTACATCGGCAACATCAAGACGACCCCGTTGAAGAACCTGATGGCGTCGCACCCGGAACGCGCGATCGAAATCGCCGTCAAGGGCATGCTGCCGAAGGGTCCGCTCGGTCGCGACATGTACCGCAAGCTCAAGGTTTACAGCGGATCGGTGCATCCGCATACGGCGCAGCAGCCCGCCGTTCTCGACATCGGATAAGGATAGGGTCATGGCGATTACGCAGTATTACGGCACCGGCCGTCGCAAGTCCTCCGCCGCACGCGTGTTCCTGCGTCCGGGCAAGGGCCAGATCACCGTCAACGACAAGACGCTAGACGCCTTCTTCGGTCGCGAAACCGCCCGTATGGTCGTCAAGCAGCCGCTGGAGCTGACCAAGCTCGGCGACCGTTTCGACGTGCTGGTCACGGTCGAAGGCGGCGGCATCACCGGCCAGTCCGGCGCCATCCGCCTCGGTCTCTCGCGCGCACTCGTCGAGTACGACGAGAACCTGAAGAGCGATTTGCGCAAAGCCGGCTTCCTGACCCGCGACGCCCGCGAAGTCGAACGCAAAAAGGTCGGCCTGCACAAAGCCCGCCGCGCCACCCAGTACAGCAAGCGCTGATCGTTGCCACGACGATTCGTGCTTTGGGAATATTGGGAGATCGTCCAACGGTAGGACAACGGACTCTGACTCCGTTTATCTAGGTTCGAATCCTAGTCTCCCAGCCACCAACAAAAAGGCCGCCCTTGGGCGGCTTTTTTGTTGGTGGCTGGGAGACTGGGTGAGGCCCTGGACAGGTTCGATCAGGAGCACCAGTCCCGGAGAGCGCGTGCACGGCGCGCAGCCCGGAGTGGGGGGCAGGAAGACCTCTACCGTTCGCCTTGCAGGTTTGCTACGGTGCCCGGCCACGAATCGCGGAGTGCAGTCATGGGTCTTTTGCAGGCGGTGGCGGGTTCGATCGGCGGTACGCTGGCCGACCAGTGGAAGGACTTCTACACAGTTCCGGACGGCTTGCCGGCGACGGCGGCGCTGTTCGCTGCGGTGCCGCGCGGCAGCAACGCCGGACGCGGGTCCAATGTCAGGTCTTCCTCGAACATCATCACCAACGGGTCGAAGATCGTCGTGCCCGAAGGCTACGGGCTGTTGCTGTTCCAGGATGGCGGGATCACTGGCTTCGTGGCCGAGCCCGGCGCTTACGAGTGGCGTTCGGACGACCTCAACTCGAAGTCGATCTTCTCCGGCGACGGCATCGTCGACTCGCTGATCACGCAGAGTTGGGAGCGCTTCAAGTTCGGCGGCCAGCCGGGTTCGCAGCAGGCGGCGTTCTTTGTCTCGCTGAAGGAGTTGCCCGACAACCGCTTCGGCACGCAGTCGGAAATCTACTGGGACGACGGCTTTCTCAATACCCAGGTCGGCGCGGTGACACGTGGCTCGTACACGCTGAAGATCGTCGATCCGATCCTGTTCGTGAAGCAGTTCGTGCCGGCCGCGTATCTGCAGCCGGGCCAGATCTTTGATTTCACCGACATGGACAATGCTGCCGCCAGCCAGCTGTTCAACGAAGTGGTGGGTTCGCTGGCGCCGGCGTTCAGCCTGTACACCAACGACCCGTCCAAGGGCAATCGGATCACCAAGCTGCAGCAGGATTCGATCGGTTTCGCCCGCAGCTTGTCCGCTGCGGTGGAGAATGCCTACCAGTGGAAGTCCGATCGCGGCCTGGTCATCGCCAAGACCGCCATTGTTTCGATCGAGTACGACGCCAACACGCGGGAACTGCTGAAGACGGTGCAACGCGCCGATGCGCTGTCCGGTGCGCGCGGCAACTCCAATCTGCAGGCCAGCGTCGCGGCAGGCATCCAGTCGGCGGGCGAGACCAGCGGTGCGGCGGGCGTCATCGGCATCGGCATGGCGAGCGGCATGCTCGGCGGCATCGGCGGCTTGCAGCAGCCGGTGGCGCCAACTGCGCCGGCCGCAGAAGACCCGATCACCAAATTGAAGAAGGCCAAGGAGATGCTCGATATGGGCTTGATCACCCAGGCCGACTATGACGCCGTCAAAGCCAAGGCTTTGGGTCTCTGAGCAGCATGTCGAATGCCATTCCGCCACCACCGCCCCCGCCTTCTGGTCCGGGGTCGCCGCAGGACGTGCCGCCACTGCCGGGCAGCTTTCCGATCGACCCGGCGACGCTGCCCAAGGCGATCCGCGATGAACTCGAGGCGCCCGATCCGGTCGCTATCGACACCTCGGCCGCCGAGCTCAAGGATGGCCTCAACCACTGCCCGAAATGCGGCGCGAGCGACATTCGCCACAAGCCCGGCAGCGACCTGCTGATCTGCGCTTACTGCCGCAATGAGTGGCATGGCGAACGGGTCGAGGAGGCGTTCGGTTTTGGCGAGGGCATCGAGGACCTCACCGGCACCGTGGTCGCGTCCGGCGCGCGCGACATCGCGGCCGATGCCGCCAGCCTGATCAGCTTCAAGTGCAACGGCTGCGGCGCCGAAGTGACGGTCAACACCGAAAGCACGATGACTGCGCGCTGCCACTGGTGTCGCCACGTCTTCGGCGTCAACGAGCAGGTGGCCAACGGCGCGGTGCCGGACGCGGTGCTGCCGTTTCACATCAAGAAGGACGACGCGGTCGCGCGTATTCGCCAGTTCGTCGACAAGCGGCGATTGTTTGCGCTGAAGGCCTTCAAAGAGGAGTTCACTCCGGAGAACGTCGTCGGCGTCTACTTGCCCTACATGATTGTCGACGGCAAGCTGCGGGCGGTCGTCGACGGCCAGGGCGAGATCGAGACGCGCCGTTACTCCACGGGCAGCGGTAACGACAAGAAGACCTACTACGATGCCGATGTGTACCGGGTGGAGCGGCAGGTGGACTTCACCGTGGACGATTTGACGCTGGAGTCCTCCAGCGAGCGCGGCAACCTCGACGCTCGCGCCAACACCAACAACATCATCAACACCATCCTGCCGTTCGACACCAAGAACGCGGTGAAGTGGAACGCGTCGTACCTGTCCGGCTACACCTCGGAAAAACGCGACCGCGACGTCGAGCACCTGCGCCCGCGGCTGGAAGACCAACTGCTGTCGATCGCTCGCGCGCAGGTCGCCGAATCGGTGCGGCAGTACGATCGCGGCGTACGCTGGGAGCGCGAGGGCATCACCATTCACGGCACGCGCTGGGTAGCGATGTACCTGCCGGTATGGCTGTATTCGTATCACCAGCAGGGCACGAACGGCGGCCTGCTGCACTACATCGCGGTGAACGGCCGCACCGGCGAGACCATGGGCAGCGTGCCGGTGCAGCAGTGGAAGCTGCTGACCGCCGCGCTGACCGTCGGCACCTTCCTCGAAGGCATCGCACTCTGGATTCTGGCGACCCAATCATGAGCGACGACAATGGACTGTTTTTGCTGCTGCTTGGCCCCGCCGCCGCCACCGGCCTCTACTGGAGCCTGTACCGGCATTATCGCAACACCGACAAATCCCATGCTTTCGAACGCGAAACCATCGTGAATGCCCAGCCGGTCACCGGCTCGGACGACAAGGTTGGCGAGGTGAAAGGAACGCGGGATTCGAGGATCAGCGGCGACAACGTGCATGCGTACCGCCAGCGCGTGCAGCGCAGGCAGGTCGATACCTGAGGCAAGCGTTCGCCCGATCGGCGCGTTGGCTGACGACCGGCGTCTGCATCCGGGTCCTTGTTGGCGGCGGCCTTGTCGTATAGCCCGCCAGCTCCTCCTCCACCGACCACACGACCTTGCGCGCGCAGGTCGATCCGACGCCTGGCACTGCGCGCAACTCGGATTCGGCGGCAGCCATCACCGCACGCACGCTGCCGAAGTGGTCCAGCAGGCGCGCGGCGCGCTCCGGTCCGATGCCGGGCAGGCCCTGCAGCAGGCGCAGTGGCAGACCGCGCTTGCCTCTGGGTCGCACTCGCATCCTCGGGAGCCCGCCGTCTGCAATCGTTTCTCTCTGGTTGGCGATGCTCTCCAGCAGTTGCGCCGATTCGGTGGCGTTGGTCGACCGCAACACGGGAATTCCGAAAAACACCGAGACGGTGGCCAGTGCGGCGCGCATGGATGCGCCGGTCATCTTCGAGTCGCGCAGATCGGCGGTGGTGCCTTCGATCAGCAACGCGCACACCCCGGTGGAAGCACTCGCGGGGGAGCGTCGCTTGACTACGGATGCGAGGCGAAGGGTCTGCCGAAACAGGCGCCCATCCTTGATCGACGCCGCGAGGTCGACAAGCGACTTGCGCTCGATCAGGATGCGGTCATCGATCAGGTAGTCGCCGAAGTCGAGCTGCGCAAAGGCAGTCGACCAGGCGGGGTTGGCTGCCAGTCGACCAGCCAGCTCGCTGCGGGACTCGCGATGGTCGATACGCAGTGAATGCGTCCGGTACATCTCCTGAGTCCCCCGGGTGATGGCGGGAATCCAGAGTTCCCACCTGCGCACGGGTTGCAGGCAAGCTGTCCGGACTGCTGAACCGCGTGCTCCGCCCTTCCACGCAGCGTCGCGATGGAGCCTTGCGACGCTTTGCTCAGGGTGAACGGTCCTGGGGGTTGGTCCCGAGCTCAAAGTACGGCAGCAGCGCCTTGGCCGCTTCGATCCGCAGCGCCAGTGCGACACTGTCGTCGTTCATGATCTGCAGCAGGAATTGCCTGGGGGCGAGGCGCGTCGTTGCGGCCGCGGGCAGGGCGGGCGGGAGGTCGATTGCGCTGGGCGGCGTTGCGGTCACGCGTGCATCGAGGCGCTCCAGCGCGGCGTCGAATGCCGACGGCGGGATGCTGGCCAGAGTGCTGAGTACGCCAGCCTGACGGTAGCTGCCGGTCACGGCGAACGCGGGTGCGGGCAGTTCCAGGTCGGTCTGAACTCCACGCCACACCGTTGAACGTTGATCCCAGTCATCCGGTCGCGCCAGTTCCAGCACCATGGCACGTGCCCTGTGCCGTTCGATCAGGGCCGTTCCCGCATCAGCGCCGGCATCGGCGGCCGGGCGCGGGAGGAACAAGCGCCGCAACTCGGTGTGCCGGCGGTCGGTCATCGGCGGCTCTTCGCCAGCGCGGGGCGCGCCATTGGAAAGATCTCCTGGAAGGAAACAGCACGCGGCGCTGCCGCCGCCGGCCGGCTCGGAATTGGCGCACCTTCAACTCGCGGTCATCCACCAGTCGGGTGTTTCTGCTGTGATTCATGCGATCACCGGCGACTGCAATCGGTTGTGCCGAGCAGCGCGAAATGCCAACCTGCCGCGCATCGGCCGGCTTGGTCATCAACCGGGCCGATGGTCCTCGGCTACCGGGCAGTTGTATCTGGCGCGGCTGTTGCGGCAAATCGAAGACCAGCAGTTCGGCTCGCTCTCCCTCCGGGTTTGACCAGCCTGCTGCTGGTTGCCACCGCCGCAACCGCCGACGACACGAACAGCAAGACCATCGAGGGATACGACGGCCCAGTGACGGTGACCTGGGGACAGCCGGCGCCGTTGCCTGATCAGGGTCGGCCGATCTTCGACGAACTGGACGCCGACAACGATGGCCGGCTGCTGCCGGAGGAGACCGCATCGCACCGAGTGCCGCACAGCGCCTTCATTTGCGCCGATGCCAATCGCAATGGCGCGATCAACAAGTCAGAGCTGGAGCGCTGGGACTGAATAGTGTCGACGCAGCGCCCGGGGCAGGTCACGGCTTCGCGATGACCTGCCCGTGCCCTGCGCAGCCTACTCGAACCCATCCCCGAACAGCGCGTCGGTGATGCTGAGCGTGAACTCGCGCGTCTCGATCGCGCCGCAGGTGTCGCCGGTGCTGACGCGGATGGTGTACTCGCCGATCGGCGTGGCCGCGCCCACATTGACGGTCACCACGCCCGCCGCATCGATGCCGACGCTGCCGCCGCCGGGCAGGGTGGTGGGCTCGACGCCGGTGCCGCTCAAGTTGTCGTTGCCGTCGGCCGGCGGCGCGCTCGGCGTGACGTCGATGCTGCCCGCGGCCGGTGGCATGCTGACGTTGGCATAAGTTCCCAGGGTCGGCGTCAGGTTGCGCCCGACATTCACGTTGACCAGCGCGGTGCTGACCGAACCGCCGCTGTCGAGGACCACCAGCGTGACGGGGTAGACGCGCGATCCGCTGCTCGGCGCCACCAGGGTGCACTCCGCGGTGGCCGAGAGCGTCACCGTGCCGCCATCGTTGGCCACGGTGACGATCAACTCCGGCGGTGCGCCGCTGTCGTCGACCACCAGGCTGCCGGCTGGGTCCTGGGTGTCGCTCACCGTCGCAACCGGGCCGGTGGTGGTCGGTGAGCCTTGCCGGGTGGTCACCGAGCCGTTGACGACCAGGGTCGGTGGGGTGTTCGTACCGGTAATCGCAAAGTTGGCGTCGGATATGTCGAAATAGACGTTGTCGACCGCGGCGATGCGCACGCGCGCGCTGTTGGTCGCGGGGATGTCGGCGGGCACGAGGAAATCCGCGCTGCCGTCGTTGGCGGTCTGCAGCGAGTACGGGTAGCTCTGGCCGCCGTCCAGCGACAGCGAGATCTGCACCTGGCTGGTGTTGATCGGCGCGGCGTTGGTCCCGGCAACGTCCCAGGTGATCGTTTGGGTGCTTCCCGCGGCCCAGGAGACCGCCGTGTTCGGCGCGGTGACGCGGAACGGGCCGGCCGCCGTGGTCACCGTGAGCAGCGTCGACGCTTCATTGGTGCCGCCGCCGCCGGCGCGATTGTCGCGTGCAGTGACGCGGAAATTGAGCGCACGATTGGTGCTGGGCAGGACTTCGCCGGTGAAGAAGGCGGGCGTGGTGGTGCCGGGCTGAGGCGCGGTGGCCGGCACGGCGTTGGCGTTGTTGAGGATGTAGCGCAGGCTCGGGAACACGCGCGTCGGGTCGACCGTGGGAATGAAGCTGCGGAAGATCGGCCGCGCGCCATCGTCCACCAGCACGCCGGCCGGGTTCGCTGGCCCGAGGTCGTACTGTTCCCAGATATAGGTGAGGCTGTCGCCGTCTGTGTCGTTGCCGGTTGCCGCGAGTTCGAATGGGGTCAATTGCGGAATCGTGAATGCCGCCGCCGTGGTCACCGTCGGCGGCGTGTTTCCGGTGGCGCTGGTGGCGCCGCAGCTGGAACCACCGCCAGTGGTGGTGAAAGCCAGCATCTGATCGAGGCTGCGGCGATGGAAGTAATCCTCGCTGTTGTCCTGCAGGTCGTCGGCGCCGCAAATGCCGGCGTAGGCCTGGATGGTGAGGCCGCTGCCGGGTTCATAGGCGCTGGTCGGGCTGCGGTTGCTGCCTGCACAGTTGCCGCCGGAGCCGTTGAAGGTGTGCGCTCCGCCGTACTGATGACCGATCTCGTGGGCGACAAAGTCGATATCGAAGGTGTCGCCCACCGGTGAGCCGAGGCCGGTGACGCCGCGCGCCTTGCCGCTGGCCGAGCACACCGATTGCAGCGTGGCGACGCCGCCACCGCCGGTGCTGACCACATGCCCGATGTCGTAGTTGGCGCTGCCGATGACGTTGGTCAGGTTGGTCTGGTTTTGCCCCAGCATGGCGCTGCCGCTGTTGTTGGTGTAGGGGTCGGTGGTGCCGTCGGTGTAGATGATCAGGTCATTGTTGGCGATCAGTTCCATGCGCACCGCCAGCTCGCGCTCGTAGATGCCGTTGACCCGGTTGACGGTGGTGGCGATTGCCGCCAGGCCGTCGGCCACGGTGCCGCCGTGAAACGCCGTGTATTCGCCGGTGGCGGCCATCGCCAGCCGGTGCGTGCGCAGGGTGGCGCCGGAAACGACGGCCGGACTCACGCCGCGCTTGGAGAAATCGGGCAGGTCCTCAGGCAGCGCCTCGCCGGTGACTTCGCAGACTGGACGCTGACCCTGCCGTTGCGCGTCGCGCTTGTGATACACCATCGCATGCCCGGTATCGCCGGGCTGCAGCGGGTCGATCAGCACGGTGCCGCGCCAGGAGATGACCTGCGCGTGGAAGCCCTTGTGGCTGACGTCGAGGCGCACGGTTGCGGTCGGGTCGCTGATGCCCTGACCCATCCAGCTGCGAATCTGCGGATAACGGGCAGCCAACTCGGGCGCCATCACCGGCGACTCGACGATGCGGAAGTCTTCGAAGCGACCGTCCGGCAGCGGCAGTTGCAGCGTGGCGGGGCTGCGCGACACGGCGACGCTGGACTCGTCAGGCGCAAACGCCAGCACGCGGTCGAGCGCGGCGGCATCGATGCGCAGGGTGCGGTAGTGCAGCGGCATGACGCTGCGCGCAGGTGCCGGCATCGAGCGCTGGGGATTGCCCTCGCCGAGGTCCGTCCAGATGCCGTCGCGCGACGGGTTGGCATGCGCCGAGACAGCGCAAAGCAGGGTCAGCAGGGCGGCAGCCACGCGCAGCGGGCTGCGCAATTCGGGGCAGGGTGCGGGCATCGAATGTCCGGGTCGGCAATGGGGGGAGCAGAGTATCGATCAACCGGCGGAAATTGAAGTCAACAATGGACTTCGATCGAAGCCCTGGCTTTTGCCGGAGTCTCAACAGCGTCCGCACAAGGTCCGGACCCACGGGCTGGCCGCGATTCCGTGGGTCCGGACTTGTCCGGACGCTTCCGCTGGGGCCGCGGCGCGTCAGCGGCAGCGCTCCAGCGTGACCACGGTCAGGTCATCGTGCTGGCGCGCCGTGCTGGCATGTTCGAGGATGGTCGCCTGCAAGCGCCGCGCGGCGTCTGCGGCGCCAGCAGAGGCGCGCAGCACGTCGAGCACGCGTCCGCGACCGAGTTCCTCGCCGGCAGGACTCTGGGCTTCCTCGACGCCGTCGGTGGTCAACATCAGCACTTCGCCGGTGGCCATCGCACGCTTGAGCACGCCAACGTCGGGCTCGGCTTCGGGTCCGAGCGCCAGGCCGGTGTCGTTGCCGAGTTCGATGACCTCGCCGCCGGCGAGCTTCAGCAGGCCGGGCGGATGGCCGGCGCAGGCGATCTCGATCGAATGCGCGTGCGGATCGAACATGACCGCCATCGCGGTGACGAACAGCCCGGGCTCCAGCACCTTGTGCAGCGATCGATTCAGGCGCCGCAGGATTGATTCCGGCGAGCCACAGGCGGGGACGATTTCGAACAGCATGCCGCTGACGAAGGCCATGTACATCGCCGCGGCGACGCCCTTGCCGCAGACATCGCCCATGACGACCGCCTGGCGACCATCGTTGGCGATCGCCCAGTGGATGAAGTCGCCGCCTACGCCGAGTGCCGGCACGATGACCTGGCCGATCTCGTAGCCGTCGATCGTCGGCGGCGGATCCGACAGCATGCGCCGCTGCGAGATGCGCGCCAGCAGCAATTGCGGCTCGACCCGCAGGCCGCCGGCGATGGTGGCGTGTTCGCTGCCCGGGACCTCGGTCAGCGCGAGTGGCTGGGCGATACCGCTGGCCGGCGAGATGAACACGCGCAATTGCAGATGCCCCAGGCGCAACTGGTCGCCGTCGGCCAGCAGGTAGGGTTTCTGAGGTTCCAGCGGCCGCCCGTTGACGAAGGTGCCGTTGGCGCTGGCGAGATCCTGGACTTCGACCTCGTGTCCACGCACATCGAATTTCACATGCCGGCGCGAAACCGTCGGGTGCTCGAGCACGATGTCGGTCGCTGGATCGCGCCCGCACACGCCGCCACCCGAAATGTCGAGAAGTTGGGTGGCGCCGAGCGCATCGGTGCATTGCAGGCGAACGCGGATCGCGGACATCTGGGAGGCGTGACGAAACTGTCGAGACGCCCAGATTAGCAGCCCGCACCGATCGCGTTCACATCCTGACGGAATCTTTGCCCTGGGGCTCAGGTCCGGAGCGGCTGGCGTGGCTCCATGGTCATAGGAAAACCATATCGAAGTCATTCAATCAATTGATTGGTGCGATGCAGTGCAAGCTCGTAAAATAATTGGCTGTTCACCCACCCCCAGGAGCTTGCCAATGTCCCTCATCAATACTGCAGTGAAGCCGTTCAACGCGACCGCTTTCCAGACCGGCAAGTTCATCGCCGTCTCCGAAGCCGACCTCAAGGGCAAGTGGTCGGTCGTGTTCTTTTATCCGGCCGACTTCACCTTTGTCTGCCCGACCGAGCTTGGCGACCTTGCCGACAACTACGCCGAGTTTCAGCGGCTGGGCGTGGAGATTTACGCGGTGTCGACCGATACCCACTTCACCCACAAGGCGTGGCACGACACCTCCGAGACCATCCGCAAGATCCAGTACGTGATGGTGGGCGACCCGACCGGCACGATTACGCGCAACTTCGGCGTGATGATCGAGGAAGCGGGCCTCGCCGATCGCGGCACCTTCGTGATCGACCCGGAAGGCAAGATCCAGATCGTCGAAATCAATGCCGGCGGCATCGGGCGCGATGCCAGTGAACTGCTGCGCAAGGTGAAGGCGGCGCAGTACGTCGCCTCGCATCCGGGTGAAGTCTGCCCGGCCAAGTGGCAGGAAGGCGAAGCCACCCTGGCGCCGTCGCTGGACCTGGTCGGGAAAATCTGACCCGCCGCGGCGCCGGCCTGGCCGGCGCCGCCATTTTGGGCAGAGCGGAGCGTGCACCGCTGCTCTTCGCCAGTCGGAGCCGAGCAATCTCCGCACTACAACCGCATCGCGTCCGTCGCTCTTGAGGAACCCATCATGCTGGATGCCAATCTGAAAGCTCAGTTGCGCGCCTACCTCGACAAGCTCGCGCTGCCGATCGAACTGGTGGCGTCGCTCGACGACAGTGCCAAGTCCCGCGAACTGGACTCGCTGCTGCAGGAACTGGCCAGCCTGTCGAATCTGATTGAAGTGCAACGCGCGGATGATGACGCACGACGCCCGTCGTTCCTGATCCGGCGCACCGGCAGCGACGTCGGCGTGCGCTTCGCCGGCATCCCGCTCGGCCATGAATTTACCTCGCTGGTGCTCGCGCTGCTGCAGGTCGGCGGACACCCGCCGAAAATCAGCGCCGAACAGGTGCGCCAGATCGCCGCACTCGAAGGCGACTATCAGTTCGAAACCTTCTATTCGCTGTCCTGCCAGAACTGCCCGGATGTGGTGCAGGCGCTGAATACGATCAGCGTGCTCAATCCGCGTATTCGGCACGTGGCGATCGATGGCGCCTTGAACCAGGCCGAGGTCGAGTCGCGCCAGATCATGGCAGTGCCGAGCGTTTATCTGAACGGCGTGGAGTTCGGCCAGGGACGCATGAGCCTGGAACAGATTCTCGCCAAGCTGGATAGCGGCGCCGCAGCGCGGGAGGCCGCGGCGCTGAAGGACAAGCAGACTTTCGATGTGCTGGTCGTGGGTGGCGGTCCGGCCGGTGCGGCGGCGGCCATCTATGCGGCACGCAAGGGCATCCGTACCGGGATCGTCGCCGAGCGTTTCGGGGGTCAGGTGCTCGACACCATGGGCATTGAAAACTTCATTTCGGTCCGCGAGACCGAAGGCCCGAAGCTGGCCCGCGAACTGGAGCAGCATGTGCTCAGCTACGATGTCGACCTGATGAACCTGCAGCGCGCCGAGGCACTGCGCCGGGTCGATGATCTGGTCGAGATCGATCTCGCCAGCGGCGCGACACTGCGTGCGCGCAGCGTGGTGCTGTCCACCGGCGCGCGCTGGCGGCAGATGAACGTGCCCGGCGAAGATCAATATCGCAACAAGGGCGTGGCTTACTGCCCGCATTGCGACGGTCCGCTGTTCAAGGGCAAGCGCGTGGCGGTGATCGGCGGCGGCAACTCGGGTGTCGAGGCGGCGATCGATCTCGCCGGCATCGTTGTCCACGTCACCCTGATCGAGTTCGACAACCAGCTGCGCGCCGACGAGGTGCTGCAGCGCAAGCTGCGCAGCTTGCCGAATGTTCGCGTGATCACCTCGGCGCAGACCACCGAGGTGCGCGGCGATGGAACGCGTGTGACCGGCCTGCTGTACAAGGACCGCATCAGCGGCTCACTGCATCCGCTCGAACTCGACGGCATCTTCGTGCAGATCGGGTTGCTGCCGAACACCGAATGGCTCAGGGGCAGCGTCGAGCTGTCACCGCGCGGCGAGATCGTCATCGACGACCGTTGCCAGACCTCCGTGCCGGGTGTGTTTGCGGCCGGCGATGCGACCACGGTTCCGTACAAGCAAATCGTGATCGCGATGGGCGAGGGCTCCAAGGCAGCGCTCAGCGCATTCGACCATCTGATCCGGCAGCTGGCGCCCGCGCAGTTGGCGCAGGCGGCGTGACCCGGCCCCTCAGACGTCTGCGGTGCGGAAAGCCGCAGGCGTCGTCACCTTGACTCGACGCGCTATTTTCATGATTATCGAATCATGGAATCAGTTAGGGTCATTGAGGCACTGTCGGCGCTTGCGCACAAGTCGCGGCTCGCGGTATTCCGCTGGCTGGTGCAGGCTGGACCTGAAGGCGGCAATCCGGGCGAGATCGCCGCGCAGCTGGGTTTGGCGCCGGCGACCCTGTCATTCCACCTGAAGACGCTGATGCAGGCGCGTCTGGTGCAGGCGACGCAAACGGGCCGCTTCATCTGCTACACCGCCGATTACGCTGCAATGCGCGATGTCATCGCCTACCTGACCGAGAACTGCTGCGGCGGGCAGCCGGAAAAGTGCGCGCCGGGCGAGTGCGGGCGATGAGCGTCGGCCGTCCGCGGTTCAAGGACATTCAATGAAGCGCGTATTGTTCGTCTGCATCGAGAATTCCAATCGCAGCCAGATGGCCGAGGCCTTCGCGCGCTTGCTCGGTGGCGCCAGTATCGAAGCTCAAAGTGCCGGTTCCCGGCCCTCCGGGCGGATCAACCCGAAGGCGATCCGCTTCATGGCCGAACTTGGCTACGACCTGAGCACCCACGAATCGAAATCGCTGGACCAGGCAACGGGCGAATTCGACGCGGTGATCACCATGGGCTGTGGCGACAACTGTCCGTGGATTCCGGCGCAGCGGCGCGAAGACTGGGCGCTGCCCGATCCGCGCGACATGGACGATGACGCCTACCGGGCCGTGCGCGACGAAATCAAGGCGCGCGTCAAAGCGCTGCTGGATTCACTGTGAATTGCCGTGCCGTTCGGCGGGTGGGCAGGGGTATCACCTCACGGCGCCGTTCAAGACTGCCCCGAGCTCAGTCGCTTGCCTCCGGCCCCTTGATCTTTTTTGATCTGGTTCGGTCTGCAGACGCTATCGTCTAGTAATGTCAGACCACCACCACTCGCACGAGCACCCCACGCCGAAGAACTTCGATCGCGCATTCGCGATCGGCATCGGCCTGAATCTGGCGTATGTGCTGATCGAGGCCTGGTACGGCTGGAAGGTCGACTCGCTGGCGTTGCTGGCGGATGCCGGGCACAACCTGTCCGATGTGATCGGGCTGGTGCTGGCGTGGGGTGGCGCGCTGGCGGGCCGCTTGCGGCCGGATGCGCGGCATACCTATGGATGGAAGCGCGCCAGCATCCTGGCGGCCTTCGTCAATGCATTGTTGTTGCTGATGGCGATGGGCGCGCTGGTGTGGGAGGCGCTGCAGCGGCTGGGCGACCCGCACCCGCTCGCCGGGTTCACGGTGATGGTGGTGGCCGGCGTTGGCATCGTCGTCAACACCGCTACGGCGCTGTTGTTCATGCGCGGGCGCGAGCAGGATCTCAATATCCGCGGCGCTTTCCTGCACATGGCGGCCGATGCGCTGGTGTCGGTCGGCGTCGTGATCGCCGGCGCGCTGGTGCTGTGGTTGGGCTGGAACTGGCTTGACCCGCTGGTGAGTCTGGCGATCGCCGCGGTCATCGTGATCGGCACCTGGAGCCTGTTCCGGCAGTCGCTGCACCTGCTGTTCGACGGCGTACCCGACAGCATCGACCTGACTGCGGTGCGGACCCTGCTGCAGGGGCTGCCGGGCGTCAGTCGCGTGCATGACCTGCACGTGTGGGCGATGGGCACCACCGAGATCGCGATGACCGCGCACCTGGTGATGCCCGATGGCCATCCGGACGACGCATTCTTCGTGCATGCGACCGAGGAACTGCACCATCGCTTCGACATCGATCACGTCACCCTGCAGGTGGTGCGCGTGGCATTCACCGAGCCGTGCGGGGACTGATCGATGTCGGTAACCGACAAGACGGCCGTACCGTCGACAACGATCAGTGCCGAGCGGCTGAATGCTGGTTGCTACTGTCGTACGCTCGATCCCGAACGCCTGCGCCAGCAACTGGAATCCGAGCCTGGTCTCGCCGGTTCGGCCGATTTGCTGCACGCAACCCGCCCGCACTTGTTTTCGGCCACAGCGGTGTTCGTTGCGGCCGGTGTGGCGCGCACGATGGCGGCCGCCGTCGCCGCGATCGAGCGCGTCGTCGCGCTGCCGGCGTTCCAGCAGCAAGCGCTGCAGCGGGCTCCCGAGATCGCATCCGTTACCTTCGGGCCGAAGGGCGCATTCATGGGCTACGACTTTCATCTGTCGCCGCTCGGCCCCAGACTGATCGAGATCAACACCAATGCCGGTGGCGCGGTCCTCAACCTGACGCTGGCTCGTGCGCAACAGGCGTGCTGCGATCCGCTCGGCCGCGCTGAGCTCGATCGCGCCCTCGCCGGCGTCGAGCAGCAACTGGTCGAGATGATGCTCAGCGAGTGGCGGCTGCAGCGCGGCGGAGCCGCGCTCGGCACGCTGGCGATCGTCGATGATGAACCCGCGGCGCAATACCTTGCGCCCGAGTTCGAGTTGATGCGGCAACTGTGCGCGCGCCATGGCATCGATGCGCGCATCGTTGATGCCGGCACCCTGGAGTGGCGTGAAGGCCGCCTCTGGCACGATCGACGCCCGCTCGATCTGGTCTACAACCGGCTTACCGATTTCTATCTGACCGACGCGCGCCACGCGGCTTTGCGCGCGGCATTTGTCGCCGGCGCCATAGTACTGACGCCACATCCGCGCGCGCACGCGCTGCACGCGGACAAGCGCAATCTGGTGGTTCTGAGCGATCCGTCGCTGCTCGCCGAATGGGGCGTCAGTGCCGCCGATCGCGAGTTGCTCGCAGCGGTGGTTCCAACCACGCGCAGCGTCGCTGAAGCCAATGCGGACGAGCTCTGGGCGTCGCGCCGCCATTGGTTTTTCAAGCCCGCCGCGGGCTTCGGCAGCAAGGCGACTTACCGCGGCGACAAGCTGACGCGCCGGGTCTGGGGCGAGATTCTGGCTGGCGACTTCGTCGCCCAGGCGTTGGTGCCTCCGGCCGAACGCGGGGTGGATGTCGACGGCAGCCGCAGCGACCTCAAGTTCGATATTCGCGCCTATGCTTACGACGGTCAGGTGCAGTTGTTGGCGGCACGCATGTACCGCGGACAGACGACCAATTTCCGCACGCCCGGTGGCGGCTTTGCGCCGGTGGTGGTGCTGGAGCGGTGATCACGGCCGCGGCCAGCCAAACCCGGAGACGCCAAGAACGCAGAGAGAAGCCACTGGGCAAGGCAGTTCATTTGACCGGTCCGTTCGAAGCGGGTAAGCCGGACGTCGTCAACAGTGAATAAATCGGGAGCCTATTCGCGTGCCTTCAGCGTGTTGCGCAGCGTCCCCGTGCCCGCTTGGAAGGCCCAGTCGCCGCCGTACTCGATGTCGTCGAGGCGCAAGTCCCCGTCGACGCGCAGCAGCAGCGCACGATCTTGCCACTGCACACGATCGCCATCGCCGCCGTAGCTGCGATCGAGCGTCACCCGAATGCGATTGTCGACCGCGCTGACCGCAACCGCGCGCGTGCTCTGCGCGCCCTCGAACAGGCTGCCGAACAGGTCGCCTTCGATGAACGGCGGCTTGTCCTCGCTGCCTTCGCGCTGCATGCGTTCGATCTCACCCTTTTGCCACGTGCGTGCGGCTTCGAGCGACTGCCGCAGTTCGTCGCTCAGCATTGGCGCCAGGGCCGTCATCTGCGCGTCGTCCGGGAGGCCGCGGATCTGCAGCGATTCGATCTGGTCGAAGATCGCTTGCGCGACTTCGAGTTCGCTCGGCACTGCGGGCGGCGGCGTCTGCTGCTCAGCCGGCGTCGTGCATGCGGCGAGCCACAGGACCATGATCGACAGCAGCAAAGGAAGGTGCATTCGACAGGTGCGGAACGACGGCCCGGTGAGTGCGGACGGATACTGGCGATAGTGACCGTTCGATGCGCGAGATTCCCGCCAGCGACCGCACGATTCCTCAGCGCACATTGCCGATCACGATCTCGACCTTGCCGGCGGCGCGCCATTCCAGCGCGGCGCTGAGGCCCTCGAGGTCGCCGGACTGCGGCAGAGCATTGCCCGAGCGCGACACACGGGCGCCGACGATCACGCGCGGAAACTGCGCCAGCGACATGCCGGCGATCATTCCCATGGATTCATCCAGGCGCAGCGTCAGCGGCAGTTCCCCGGCGGTGCGGCGCTGGATCGCCAGTGGTGCCGGCGGGCCGGCCTCGGCGCGCGCGAACACGAACAGGGTATCGCCGGGTTGCACCAGATCGGCCAGTTCCGGTGCAACTTTCACGGTCACATCGATGCCGGCAGCATTGGGGTCGGGCGGCGCGTTGCCGGCTGCCGGCGGCGTGGCTGTCGCTACGACCGGCGCAGCCGCGACTTCCATGGGTCCCTTGCCGAGGCGACTACGGACGATGTTCAGTTGCTCCACGACTGCCTGTTGCGCCGGGCTGCCCGGGTCCATCAGCCCGAGCAGACGCTCCCAGGTGGCTTCGGCTGCAGCCGGATCGTCGGCCTGCGCGCGCGCCAAGCCCTTCAGGAACAACGCGTTCTGATTGGTGGGACTGAGTTCGAGTGCGCGGTCGACCAGTTTTTCGGGTTCACCGCTGAGGGAGCGCGGATTCAACGACAGGCCCATCGCCTCGGCTGCCTCAGCCAGCAGATCGGGATCCTCCGGCAGCAGCGCCCGCGCCCGCGTGTAGGCCTGGTTGGCCTCCGGGAAGCGGTCGATGGCCCGGTAGGTGCGCGCCAGCAGCGCCCAGCCCTCGCCATCGTCCGGCGTTGATGCCAGCTTGGTTGCCAGGGTTTCCGCGGCCTTGACCAGGTCCGGCGCGTTACTGTTGGCCGCGTTGCCGTCGGCGGTCACCGAGGTCGCGCTGCCGGGCCCCTTGAAGCCGAGGGCATTCGGGCTGCCGATCTGGTCGTAGAGCCAGAAGGTGGTCACCGGTATCGCCAGGACCAGCACCAGTGCCGTGCCCTTGGCGATGCGCGACGCGCCCGGCGCGGCGGCGGGCGCCTCGATCAACGCCAGTGCCGCGGCACTGAGCGCCTGCTGCCTGGTGGCGAAGGCGTCGTCGTCGACGAGGCCGGCCGCGTGCGCCGACTTCAACGCGTCGAGTTGCTCGCGCAGCAGCGCGGTTTGTGCCCTCACTGCGCCGCCGCGGGGAGGCCGCAGCAACGGCCAAACCACTAGCGCCAGCGCTACCACCACCGGCAGCGCTGCCAGTATCCAGAAACCTGTCGTCATCCCAGAAACCTCTGTTGATCGCTATCCGATCGGGGACTCACCAATCTTCTTCGTCTCTTGCCGTGCCGGCGATCGCGGCCGACGCGCCGGCGCGGCGCTTTTTCAGGTGCAGGACCAGCGCTACTGCGCCGCCGGCCAGGATCACGAACGGTCCGAACCAGAGCAGCCAGGTGCCGCTCTTGACCTCGGGCCGGTAGAGCACGAACTCGCCGTAGCGATCGACCAGGAACGCCTTGATCTCGTCGTCGCTGCGGCCGGCCTGCATCTGCCGGTGGATCTCCTGGCGCAGTCCGCCGGCGACATTGGCTTCGGAATCGGCGAGGCTCTGGTTCTGGCATTGCAGACAGCGCAATTCTCGCAGCAACTGCTGATAGCGCAGTTCTTCGGCGCGGTCGGCAAACTCGAGCGGCTCGATCGCCGCCAGCGACGACCATCCGAACAGGAGCGCGATCACGATCGCACGCAGGATGGCAGTCATCGAGGGCGCCCCTCCAGCAGCGGCATCACCGTCTGCTCCATGTCCGCGACCGACAGCGCCCCGATGTGCTTGTACAGAATCGTGCCGTCGGCGGCGATCACGAAGCTCTCGGGTGCGGCAGCGACGCCGAAATCGATGCCGATGAGGCCGCTGGGGTCATACAGAATCTCGGAATAGGGGTCGCCGAACTGGCGCAGCCACTGCAGCGCATCTGCGGACTCGTCCTTCCAGTTGAGTCCGACCAGATGCAGCCCGCGCTCGCGCGCATAGCGTTCGAGCACCGGGTGCTCGATGCGGCAAGTCGGACACCAGCTGGCGAACACGTTCAGCAGATAAGGCTTGCCGAGCAGCGAAGTCTTGCTGCGGATGACACCGGGGTTGCGCAGCTCCGGCGCCGAGAACTCCGGCGCCGGCTTGCCGACCAGCTTCGATTCCAGCACGCGCGGATCCTTGCCGATACCGCTCCACAGCAGCACCGCGATCGCGACGAAAACAATCAGCGGGATGGCGGCGCGTGGATTCATGCGTGCTCCGCGGCGGTGCGTGCCGCCGCCGGCAGGGCGCCGCGGGCAGCTGCTGCGGGTTCAGGCTCGCGTTCACCAACAGCCTGACGCAAGCGGCGTTCGGTGGCCGCGATCAGGCCGCCGAACATCATCAGCAGCGCGCCCAGCCACACCCAGCGGATCATCGGCTTGTAGTAAAGGCGCACGGCCCATGCCGAGCCGCCGTCCAGCGGTTCACCCATGGCGATATAGAAATCGGCGAAGAAACCGGCGTCGAGCGCCGCCTCGGTCATTACCTGCCCGCGCAGGTACTGGCGCTTCTGCGGACGTTGCGTGCTCTGCAACTGGCCATCGCGACGAATCTCGAACACGCCCTCGTCGGCGCTGTAATTGGGTCCTTCCTCGTGGCGCATGCTGACCAGCGTGATTTCGCGCCCGCCGACCTCGGCAGTGTCGCCCGGCTGCATGCGCAGATCGCGCTCGATATTCAGCGAATCGGTGACCATGACGCCGATGACGAAGATACCGACGCCGAAGTGAGCCAGGCTCATGCCGACCATTTCGGCGGTGAAACGCTTACCCGGACCCGCCTGCCGCAGGCGCCGGATAATGAACACCAGGGTGCCGAACGCCACCCAGACGCCAAGGGTAATGCCGAGCACGGCCTTGAGCGGCAGCTCGCGATGGAAGATCCAAGCCAGCGCGCCGACCACCGCCGCCAGTGCCAGTGCGGTACGCAACAGCAGCATGATCGTGAGCGCGGAATCGCCCTTCCAGCGCGTCAGCGGCCCGAACGGAATCAGCAACACCAGCGGCGCCATCAGCACCGTGAACATCAGGCCGAAGTAGGGCGGACCGACCGAGATCTTGCCCCAGCCGAAGGCTTCGGCAACCAGCGGATACAGGGTGCCGATCAACACCATTGCGCAGGCGGTTGCGAGCAGGATGTTGTTGGCCAGCAGCAGGCTCTCGCGCGAGTACAACGCCACCGGCGGCGCCGACACCAAGCGTGGCGCGCGGATCGCATACAGCGTCAGCGCACCACCAGCGACGATGCCGAGGAAGATCAGGATGAAGGTGCCGCGCGCCGGGTCGCTGGCGAAGGCATGCACGCTGGTAAGCACACCCGAGCGCACCAGGAAGGTGCCAAGCAGGCTCAGCGAGAACGCGATGATGGCCAGCAGCAGCGTCCATGCGGCGAACGTACCGCGTTTTTCGGTGACTGCCTGTGAATGAATCAGCGCAGTACCGATCAGCCATGGCATGAACGAGGCGTTCTCGACCGGATCCCAGAACCACCAGCCACCCCAGCCGAGTTCGTAATACGCCCACCAGCTGCCGAGCGCGATGCCGAGTGTCAGGAACGCCCAGGCGACATTGGTCCACGGCCTGGACCAGCGCACCCACTGGCGGTCGACGCGGCCGTCCAGCAGCGCCGCCACGGCGAAGGCGAAGGCGACTGCGAAGCCGACATAACCCATGTACAGCATCGGCGGATGCACGATCAGGCCGAAGTCCTGCAGCAGCGGGTTGAGATCGTTGCCGTCGGGCAGCGGCGGCACGTGGCGCTCGAACGGGTTGCTGGTGAACGCGGTGAAACTGATGAAGCCGATCGAGACGACGCCGAGCGTCGCCAGTGCGCGGGCCATGAAGCGCTCGGGCAGCTTGTGGCTGAGCGCAGCCAGCGCAACCGTCCACACGCTCAGGATCAGCACCCACAGCAGCAGCGAGCCTTCGTGAGCACCCCAGACCGCACTGAAACGGTAGTGCTCGGGCAGTTGCAGATTGGAGTTCTGGGCGACGTAGGCAATCGAGAAATCCTGGTTGATGAAACCCAGGGTCAGGATGGTGTAGGCACTGGCGAGGAACACGAAGGAACCGTACGCGGCCGGACGCGCCACGCGCATCATCGACGGCTCGTTCAGCTGGGCACCGATCATCGGTACCACGGCCTGGACGATCGCCAACAGCAGCGCCAGGATCAGGAAGACTTGACCCAGCTCGGGCATCATGGCGTGGGCACTCCCTCTTCGGTGGCCTTTTGCGCCTTGCCCTTGGCGATCGCCTCGGCCACTTCCTTGGGCATGTAGTTCTCGTCGTGCTTGGCCAGCACCTCGTTGGCGGTGAACACTCCGCCGGCCTGCAACACGCCGGTCGCGATCACGCTCTGACCCTCCTTGAACAGATCCGGAAGGATGCCGGTGTACTCGACCGGCAGATTCTTGAAGCGGTCGGTCACCACGAAATGCGCCTTCAGCGAACTGCCGTCGCGCCGCGTGCTGCCTTCCAGCACCACGCCGCCGAGTCGGAAGGTGCGGCCCTCAGGCGCGCCGCCGGCAAGTACTTCGCTCGGGCTGTAAAAGTGGTTGACGTTTTCCTGCAGCGCAGTCAGCGCCAGCCCGGTGGCGGCGCCGATGCCGACGACCAGGCCCAGGATCAGGAACAAGCGACGGCGACGGATTGGATTCATGGCGATCTTAAGGATTCCTATGCTGTTCGCGCCGTGCGCGGGCAATCAGTTCGTTCTTGAGCTTGCGCTGCCGCAACCAGGGCGGCAGCAGGTCGGCGAGCACCAGGATCAGCGTCACCGCCAGCGAAAGGTGAATGTAACCCCAGTGCCCCTGGGATTCGAGCCAGGCGAGCATCAGGCGCGCCCCCCGGCCGTTTGCGTCGGCGCCAGCGCATCGCGCACCCACTGCTTGCCGCGTTCCTGTTCCAGAAGCGTTGCGCGTGTCCGCAACAGCAGCGCAAACACGAAGTACAGTTTGCTGGCCAGCGCCATGATCAGCAGTGGCCACAACATGGAACTGTCGATGCTGCTGTTGCCCATGATGCGCACGGTTTCGCCCTGATGCAGCGTGTTCCACCATTTAACCGAAAAATGAATGATGGGAACATTAACGACTCCCACCAGCGCCAGCACGGCGGCTGCGCGTGCCCCCTGACGCAGGTCATCGTAGGCTGAAGCCAGTCCGATCACGCCGAAGTACAGGAACAGCAGCACCAGTTCGCTGGTCAGGCGTGCGTCCCACACCCAGTACGCGCCCCAGGTCGGCTTGCCCCAGAGCATGCCGGTAATCAGCGTGACCGCGGTGAACATGGCGCCGATCGGCGCGCAGGCGAGGAACAGCATTTCCGACAGTTTGATGCGCCAGATCAGGGCAATGCCACCATTAACGGCCATCGCCACGTAGATGAACATGCTCATCCACGCCGCTGGCACATGAATGTAGATGATCCGGAAGCTGTCGCCCTGCAGGTAGTCCGCTGGCGCTCTCGCCAAACCAAGGTACATGGCGATCGCCGTCAGGATCAGCGCCGAGATTCCAAACCACGGCATCCAGCGCGTTGCGAAGCGATAGAAATACGGCGGCGATCCGAGTTGGTGAAACCAGCGCCACACAGGGTTCATTGAAACCTCACGGGGGATTGTCCGATCCAATGCGCAGCGCGGCGGCGGCAGCCGGCGGCGCCAGCGTCAACAGCAAAACCGTCTGCGCGGCGAGCAACAACAGGGCGCCCTTTGGCGACTCGCCGAGGCGCACCGCGTCGACCGCGCCGCTGCCGAATATCAACAGCGGCAGGTACAGCGGCATCACGATCAGCGCCAGCAAAATACCACTGCGGCGCAGACGTGCCGTCAAGGCCGCCGCAACGATGCCGATCTGGGTCGCACCGAGCGTGCCGATTCCAAGTGCGATCAGCATCACCGGAAGCAATTCCGCCGGCAGGTTCAGCAGCATCGCCAGCAGCGGCGTCGACAGCGTCATGCCGACACCGTACAGCAACCAGTGCGCCAGTGCCTTGGCATACATCAAGCCCACGATGGAGGTCGGTCCGGCCAGCCATTGATCCAGCGTGCCGTCATCCACGTCCGGACGGAACAGCCCATCCAGGCTCAGAAACCCGGCCAGCAACACGGTGACCCAGATCACCGGTGCCGACACCGGCGCCAGCCGCTCCGGCGTGCCACCGAGCGCAATGCCGAACAACAGCACCACCAGCACCGCAAAACCGAGCGGCAGCAACAGGTCCGCGCGACGTCGGAACGCCAGCCGCAGGTCGCGCGCCAGCAGCGCCTGGTAAGGGCGCAGGGCGGTCATGGCCGGCGAACCAGAGCAGGTGGAAACGTGCGAACTGCGAGGGCACGAGGGCACAAGGGCACGAGGGCACGGAAGCGCAAGTGCGTCGCAACGACCGGCTTTCGCGTGCCCTCGTGCCCTTGTGCCCTCGTGCCCTCACAAGCATTCATCGCGCATGCTCCAGCCGCACGGTGGTCGCCGGCAGTGTGATCGGCAGCACGCCGTGGCTGGTCAGCATGGCGCTACCGCCGCGGGCAAGGTGGGTGGCGAGCAGGCGCTCGACCACGGCCATGCCCTGGGCGTCGAGGTTGGCGAAGGGTTCATCGAGCAGCCACAGCGCGCGTCGACTGGCAGCGAGGCGCGCCAGTGCCGCACGTTTGCGCTGGCCGGCCGACAATGCGCGCGTCGGTGTGTCTTCGTAGCCGGCGAGACCAAGGTCGACACACAGCGCATCGACGTCGCCGGGATCGGCGTCGCCGCCGATGGCGAGGCCGTAATAAAGATTCTCGCGTACCGTCAGGTCGCCCTTCAGCGCCAGCAGATGGCCGAGCCACAGCGCACCGGCGCAAAGCGGATGGCGCTCATGCAGCACATCGACGCCGTGGAAGCTGAGTTCATCAGCGGCCAGCGGGTGCAGGCCGAGCAGCGCGCGCAGCAGCGTGGTCTTGCCGGCCCCGTTGCGCCCTTCGAGCACCAGCAGCTGCCCGGCCGCCAGGTCGATGGCGATCGGAGCGAACAACGGTTCCTCGTCGCGCAGGCAGGTGAGCTGCCGCGCTTGCAGTAGCGGGCGGACGTCGGCGATGGCGGCGTTCTGGGACAAGTGCAGCGGGTCACGGTAAAGCGGGCGGCCCGCATCCTACCCATTCGAGGCGCATGTTGGCTATTTGTTGCGGCAGCTTGGCGCCTGCGAACGGCGAATAAAGGCGCAAAGTCGGCGCCTGCCCGGGGCCGCGCAGGACCAGCACCGCGTGCTGCTGCCAGGCGCGCGCCCAGACATCGACAAGGCCCATGGGTGCCCGCACCAGGAAGCTCGGCTCGATCCAGCTGGAGTCCGGTGAGCGCCCGCGCGCTGCCAGCCAATCACATTGACTCGACTCGATCTGCCGACGCAGACCCAGGTGCCGCCGTGCGTTTTCGGACTCCGACAGCGGCCGCGACCACGGATTGCAGGCGCTGATCAGTGTTGCCGGAAGGTCGTCGCGGTAGCAGCCGAGTGCGGACGCGTCGACCCAGCCATTGTCGCCCTTGATCTCGTAGATGGCGCTCGCATAGGTGGTCAGTTGCTTTGTGGTCAGCGCAATCATCGATGCCTCGGCGGCGTCGGGGTGCCTGACCAGTCGCGCCGGTCGGCGCCCCTATACTGCTCGGAACACGACCGGATTGGAGCGCAGCTCTCGATCATGCCTGCCCAGCTCGCCGCCATCGCCGTCTATCCGATCAAGTCATGCGCCGGCAATGTCCTGGAATCGGCTGAGGTCGAGCCGCGCGGACTCGCCAATGATCGCCGCTGGATGCTGGTCGACGACGACGGTTGTTTCCTGACCGGTCGTCAGCTTCCCCGGCTGGTGCGGGTGCGGGCGCAGCCGCTTGCAGGCGGTCGCTTGCGGCTGCATGCGCCGGACGTGGACATGATCGAGGTTGGCGTTGGGGTCGACGCGGCGCGAATCGATGTCAGTGTGTGGAGCAGTCGCGGCAGCGCAGTCGATGCCGGCAGCGAGGCAGCGGACTGGTTCAGCGGCTATCTCGGGCGCCGTGTGCGTCTGGTTCATGCCGATGCCGCGATGCGGCGGCCTCTGGCGCCCGAGCATTCGCGCCCGGGCGACGAAACCGCCTTCGCTGACGGATTTCCGCTGTTGCTGTTGTCGCGCGCGGCCGCTGATGGACTTTCCGAGCGCGTCGGCCGCGACCTCGGGTGGCGCCGTTTCCGGCCGAACCTGCTGATCGACGGTGTGGCCGCACATGCCGAGGACGGCTGGCGCCGGGTGCGCATCGGAGCGGTCGAGTTCGACGTGGTCAAGCCGTGTGTGCGCTGCGTCTTCACGACGATCGATCCGGACTCCGCCGTCGCCGAGACGGACGGCGAGCCGCTGAGGACGCTGAAATCCTATCGGCGGGCAGCGCAGGGCATCACTTTTGGCCAGAACCTGATCGCGCGCAGCACGGGTGCGATCAGGGTTGGCGATGCGGTCGAAGTGCTGGAGACCGCAAGTTGAACGTCAGGCCGTCGCCCGCGTGTCGCGCTTGACCAGTTCGGCGGCATCGATGCCCTCGAATGCGCACAGCTCCTTCAAGCCGTATTCCATCACTGCGCGCGCGTGGCCGGTGACGCGCGCCAGCAGACGATGCATCTGCGCGTCCTTCTCGTTTTTGTTCTGGCACTGGGCCGAGTAGGTTTCGAAGGCGGTCAGTTGCAGCACCAGGTCGGCGACCTGGTTCGGGCACTCGCAGTCGACCAGACTGCGCACGTCCTGCAATGCGGCAAGTTGCATGTCGTTGTAGCGGCGCATCGGCGCTTGCTGTTCCAGCCGCATCAGGCCGGTCTCGAGCGGCGTCACTACCGCCTTGGCCGGGTTTTGCGTCAAGTGCTTGACGATCAGCCCGAGCATGTTCGAACGCAGCGCCCGGGCACTGACCGGCGCGCGCATCAACTGCCGCTGCGGCCCGCGCAAGCGCTCGATCACTTCCCACTTGGCAAAGGCGTAGACGATGACGGTCAGTTCCGGTCGCAGCACGCGCTCGAATTCGGAAATCGTCAGCTCCGGATTGGCGCCGAGCAGGTCGAGGTCGGCCACCAGTGCGTCCACTTTGAGCTTGCCGGCATGGGCGAGCAGCGTGGCGCGATCATCGGTCGCCACCGCGACCTGCATGTTGCGTTGATCGGCTTCCTGGGCAGTGGCGCTCAGGTATTGCGGCAGGGTGGAATGAAAGATTGCGAGGTTGACCACGGGTGGGCTCCGAAGGCTGGGAAGAGCGCCACTTTCACATTCGTGAAGTCAACGCCCGGTGCAGTCGGCATGAAGGCAGCGTAGGCGCACGGTTTCCGGCGCGAACTGTGACAGTTGCGACGGCGCCGACCGGTCGCCGGTCGGCGAGAGCAACTGCTCTACCAGCGACCCAAAGAATCGCCGCGACGCCTGCCCATGGCCAGTCCGCGATGCTGCATCGCAGCATGCAACTGATTGATCGCAAGGCGGCAGCGCGTCCTTCGAGGCCACGCCCCAGGGCGGGAGTTTGCGTGTACGACTATGTCATCGTTGGCGCCGGTTCGGCCGGGTGCGTGCTGGCCAATCGCCTGAGCGCCAGCGGCAAACATCGGGTGCTGCTGCTGGAGGCGGGTGGCAGCGACTGGCATCCGTTCATCCACATGCCGGCGGGATTGGCCAAGCTGATCAACGTCAAGTTCCTCAACTGGAATTATCAGACCGAGCCGGAAGCCGAGCTCGAAAACCGGCGCATGTACTGGCCGCGCGGACGCGTGCTCGGCGGCTCCAGCTCGATCAACGCGATGTGCTACATCCGTGGCCAGCGCGCCGATTACGACGCCTGGGCGGCGGCCGGCAATCGCGGTTGGAGTTGGGCCGAGGTGCTGCCGTACTTCCGGCGCTCCGAGGACAACCAGCGTGGCGCCGATTCGCTGCACGGCAGCGGTGGCCACTTGTCGGTGGAAGACCTGCGCCATGTCAATCCGCTGAGCCGCGTTTTTCTCGACGCCGCCGCGGCCGCCGGTCATCCGCGCAACGGTGATTTCAACGGCTCCAGCCAGCTCGGTTTCGGCGAGTATCAGGTCACTCAGCGCAACGGGGCTCGGTGCAGCACCGCGGCGGGTTATCTGGCTGAGGCTGTGAAGCGTCCGAATCTGCGCGTCATCACCCATGCGCAGGCAACCCGCGTGCTGTTCGACCGCGATCGCGCGGTCGGTATCGAGGCGCGCGTGCGCGGCCGTTTCGAGCGCTTCGAGGCCTCTCGCGAAGTTTTGCTCAGCGGGGGGGCGATCAACTCGCCGCAGCTGCTGATGCTGTCCGGCGTGGGCCCCGCCGATCACCTGCGCGGACATGGCATCGGTGTGCGCGTCGATGCACCGGGCGTCGGTCGCCACCTGACCGATCACCTGGATATCTGCCTGCTGCGGCGATGCACGCAGGCGATCACCTACGACCGCACCAACGACCTCTGGATCGGGCTGCAGTACTACCTCGGGCGCAGCGGCATCGGCACCTCGAACATCGCCGAGACCGGCGGCTTCGCCACGTCGAAGTACGCCAGCGACGGCCGCCCGGACCTGCAATTCCATTTCGTGCCGGCCTTGCTCGACGACCACGGGCGCAACCGCCTGCCTGGCAACGGGTTTACGCTGCACGCCTGCCAGTTGCGACCGCAAAGTCGCGGGCATCTGGGGTTGGCCTCCGCCGATCCGTTCCAGGCGCCGCGCATTCACGCCAACTACCTGAGCGCGCCCGAGGACCTGCCGATGATGCTGGAGGGCGTTCGTATTGGCCGCGAGATCCTCGCGCAGTCGCCGCTGGCGCCGTATGCAGGCGAAGAGTTGCATCCGGGCGCGAACACCACCAGCGATGCCGATCTGAAGGCGTTCATCCGGCGCCGTGCAGAGACGATCTACCATCCGGTCAGCACCTGCCGCATGGGCATCGATCGCGACGCCGTGGTCGATCCCGAGCTCAAGGTGCGCGGCACCAGCGGACTGCGCGTGGTCGATGCCTCGGTGATGCCGACGCTGATCAGCGGCAACACCAACGCGCCGACCGTGATGATCGCGGAGAAGGCGAGCGATCTGATTCTGGGCGCCTGACGCGAGACTCGCCTTCACAGCGGCTCTTGCGGGTCCAGACTGGTCTGGACGTTGCTGCCCTGCGCCGATGCAAAGGCGTCCAGACCCGTCTGGACCGACAAGTGCCGGGACACCGATTTGCGCTGGAAAGTGCTGCGAGAGGGCCGCCGCAAGAGATCTGGAAACCTGGGGAAATCCGCGCAGCGCAAGGCCGCTACAGGATCGGCGGCAGCGGGCAGTGAAGCAGAGTGCAGGTGAGTCGCAGCAGTTCGGCCTCGGCAATCTTGATCTGCCCGTCGTGGCCGACGGTCGTCGCCAGTGCCAGCACCAGCATTTCCTTGCCGGCTGGCAGCAGCGCGTCGAGCGCAGGCAACGCCCGGTCGAGTGCGTCAACCCAGTCGGCCGGCGGTGCGTAGACTTCACCGGCGCCGGGGAATAGTGCGCCAACCCCGGCCGCGTATGCCCGCTGCGCACTCTCGGTCCGGTGGTGACCGTGATACGCCAGCACGGCGAGCAGGTTCAGCGCCTCGCGGCGCAGCCCGTTCAACTTGGCGCGACCGCCGCGGTCTTCGCTCGGCGCCAACGACTCTTTCAACTGCTGCCGCAGCAAGCGCGCGAGCACATATTCGAAGACCTCGATGCGGCCGTCGCTGTGGATCAGTGTCTCCAGGGTATCAACCAGTTGTCGCAACTCGGCGGCGGGCCTCCGCTTCAGCGCCGGCATCGCCAGTTGCGCCAGTGGCGCCCGTTGCGCCGGGTGCAGGCTGCGAGTCACGTCGAGCAGTTCCTCGGTGCCGCGTGCGCGTACCGACCCGAGTCGATGGGCGATTTCGGCCAGGTGGCTGGCCGGATCGCGCTCGCGTGCAACTAGCAGCGACAGCACGACGTCGATGGCGCGCTCGCGCATGTGCGCGGCGGCGGTGAGGATCGGCGGCAGCGAGCGCCGGATCGCAGCGGCGTACTCGACGTGCTCGACACCTGGATTGGCGATGTCGCTGACGACTTGCCGTGGCAATGGGGCCGCGACCTGCGCGTCGGTGGGTGGCCGCATCGGCGCGGCCGCCAGGGGGGCGGCGCTGAAGCCGGCCAGCAGTTCGCTTGCCGCTGGCGGATCGGCGTCCTCGTCGATACCCTCGAAGGTGCGTTCGGTGCCCGCCAGCTGCTCCAGCAATTGCGGATCAAAGCGCGGGTCGATGCGCTTGATGCGCTCCACCAGCGGCGGGTGTGTGGCGGTCAGGCGCCCGTAGCCGACGCCGTCGCCGAACAGCATGTGGGCGACTTCCTCGCCGCCGCCGTCGCTGAGCTTCGATCCGGCCTGGAAGGCGCCAATCTTCATCAGTGCACCCGACAGCCCGTGCGACAGGCGCGTGAACTGCACGGCCGACGCGTCGGCCAGAAACTCGCGCTGGCGCGAGATGTAGGCCTTGATCAGTCGCCCGAGGAAAACGCCGAGATAGCCGAAGACCATCACCGCCAGCGCGATCAGCGCAATCGCGTTGCCTTCCTTCCTGGAGCCGCCGAAGCGCATGTGCGCGAGCACTCGCTGTCCGGTCAGGCCGAGCACCAGCAGGCCGAAGATCAGCCCCATCAGGCGCAGGTTCAGGCGCATGTCGCCGTTCAGGATATGGCTGAATTCGTGGGCGATGACGCCCTGCAACTCGTCGCGACTGAGGCGGTCGAGGGCGCCGCGGGTCACCGCAACAGCGGCATCGCTCGGCGTGTAGCCGGCAGCAAATGCGTTGATCCCGGACTCGCGGTCGAGCACATAGATTTCGGGTACCGGCACTCCCGAGGCGATCGCCATTTCTTCGACGACGTTGCGCAATCGTTTCAGCTGGAAATCGCGCGGATCCTCCGGCACCAGCGTGCCGCCCAGTGCGCGGGCGACGTTGCCGCCGCCGCTGCGCAGGCTGAGCGTCTTGAACACGCTGCCGACGCCAATCACGCCAAGCGTGACCAGCGATCCCATCAGCATCACCCCGATCACTCGGTCGGGGTCGACCGGCTCGCCGCCATCAATGGCGACCCCGCCGAAGACGATCAGCACGACGATGTTGATCGCCGCGACGATGATCAGGACTGCCAGCGCGAACAGCCAAAGTACGCGCCGGGTCTTGGTGCGCGCCGCTGCCTGATGCTCGAAGAAGTTCATTCGCGCAGTACCGCGCGGGCGAAGTGGCGGTCGCGTTTCAGGTGAAGCTCACCTTGGGGACTTCGCGCTTGGCCGGATCATCGAGCTCGAGGTAGGTGGCAGGCCCGAACGCGAACATGCCTGCGACCAGATTGCCGGGGAATACCTCGCGCTTGTTGTTGTAACCGAGCACGCCGTCGTTGTAGGCCTGCCGCGCGAACGCCACTTTGTTCTCGGTGCTGGTCAGTTCTTCCGACAGCTGCATCATGGTGGTGTTCGCCTTCAAGTCCGGGTAGGCCTCGGACAGGGCAAACAGGCGCCCGAGCGCGCCGGTCAGCTGGTTCTCGGACGCCGCCAACTGCTGCACCGCCGCCGCGTCGCCCGGATTGGCGCTGGCCGCGCGCAGACCGCTGACCGCAGAATTGCGAGCCTGGATGACGGCTTCCAGCGTTTCGCGCTCGTGCTTGATGTAACCCTTGGCGATCTCGACCAGATTGGGAATCAGGTCGTGGCGGCGGGTCAACTGCACGTCGATCTGGCTGAACGCGTTCTTGTAGCCGTTGCGTGCGGTGACCAGCCCGTTGTAGATGCTGACAAAAAACAGTGCAACGGCAACCAGAACTACCATCAGGATCACGGTCGAGAGCATCTTTGTCTCCACTCAGGCGCCGGGAAAAGCGCTACGATTGAATGCGTCGATGAAAGAATATCATGGGGGGTACGGATGCTCCGGTTGCTGACCAGGACCTGTGCCTGCGCACTTGCCCTGTGGGCGTCCTCGCCAGTGGCCGCCGCGAGCGTCGACTCGGCGGCGTCGCTGCCGCTGGCCGACACGCTGCCGACAGAAGTGCGGGCCTGGGTCGATGCGGTTTCGGGAAGTGGAGCTACGCCGGCACTCAGCGTCGCCATCGTGCGCGCGGGTCAAGCCGACTTGCTGTTTACCGCCGGCGAGACGTATACCGGCTCCGGTCAGTCAGTGTCCGAGCACACGGTTTTTCGCCTGGCCTCGGTGTCCAAGGGATTTGCCGGGACCCTGTGTGGATTGCTCGCCGAGACCGGTTTTCTTTCGCTGCAGCAGAGCGTTGTCGATCTGGTGCCTGGACTGCAACTCGCAGATCCGGAAGCGCCTGCCGCGTTGACGCTGGAACGCTTGCTCAGTCACCAGACCGGATTGCCTCACCATACCTTCGACATGCGCCTCGAAGCCAATGCTGCGCTGGCCGATCTGATCCAGTCGTTACCCAGCGTGCGTCCGGCCTGCGCCGTGGGTGGCTGCTATGCGTACCAGAATGTCATGTTCAACGTCGCCGCCGATGCCGCGTTCGGCGCCGTTGGCAGTTTTTTCCCGGTGGAGCTCAGTCGGCGCCTGCTGGTCCCGCTTGACATGCGCGATACATCGGTGGGTCGCGAAGCACTGATGGCAGGCAGCAACTGGGCCCGCCCGCATGTCCAGGCGCGCGGCGGTTGGGTTCCGGTCGAGCCCAAACCTACCTACTACCAGTTGCCGGCGGCGGCAGGCGTCAACGCCAGCATCCACGATGTGGCGATCTGGATGCGCGCACAACTTGGCGAGCGTCCGGACGTATTGCCATTGCCGGTCCTGGAACTGGTGCAAAGCACACGCATCGATACGCCGGGCGAATTGCTAGGTCCGCGCTGGCGCCGCGAACGCGTACGCAGCGCCGGCTATGCACTCGGCTGGCGCGTGTTCGACTACGCTGGCTCGCGACTGGTGTTTCATGCCGGCGCGGTGCAAGGTTATCGGGCGATGGTCGGTCTGCTGCCGGAGCATGGATTTGGTGTCGCGGTGCTGTGGAACTCCAACAGCGGCGTGCCGGCGGGCCTGCTTCCACGCATCCTCGATCGCCAATTGCAGCTGATTGGCCCGGATTGGCTGGACCTGCAGCGCCTGCAGGTGGCGGCGCAACCACCGGGGCGCAAGCCGCGCGGGTGATTGGTGTGGGTTGTTGGTGGTGGTGTCGGAAAAAGCGAAGGCAGGCCGCAAGCCATCGCAAATACCGTTCGTCCCGAGCGTTTCCCGCGAGTCCTGCGAGCGGAAAATAGTCGAAGGACGCCAGCCGCCAGGCATCGCCGAAGCCGCAAGTGCGCTGGGACCTACTTCCCCGACTTTCATCGCGGCCACCGCTCTGTCTAACCGCCGCCCCACGAACCAATCCCGCCTTGAACGGGGTGAGTCGAGACGTCTGTCTGTCAGATCACTTCGGGCCCGCTTCAACCAACACCGACACCAACAACCGACACCGCTCCTTCTCCGTCAGTTCAGGTTGAACGTCAACCGCTGGCGCGCCTTCGCCGCGACGGGTTTGCCGTTTTCGACTCGCGGCGTGAACTTCCATTGCCCAAGCGCACGCGTCGCCTCGCGATCGAACACGCGGCGCGGCTCGGCGTCAACCACGCTGATGTCTTCGACATCGCCGCTCGCGGTGATCGTGAACGACAACTCTACCCAGCCTTCGGTACGGCTGCGCAGGGCCTGCGACGGATAACTGGGATTGACCCGTTTCACCAGCGCGAAGTCTTTGTTTTGTGGTGCCGTCGAGCTGGCTACCGAAGTGGCTGGTGCCGCAGAAGCCACTTGAGTCGGCGGCGCCTGCACCGGCGCCGGTGCGGTGGGTTCGGGCGGTGGTGCAGTGGCGGGCGCGGCGGGCTCCGGCGGCGGCGCCGGTTGGGCCGCCGCTTGTGCCGCGGCGGCAGCCTGATCGCGGGCCTGGCGTTCGGCCAGCCGCGCAGCTTCCTCTTCGGCCTTCAGCTGCTGCTCGTCGGCGCGGCGCTGGACCACGATACGTTGCTCGAGATTGGTCACGACTACCGATGTCGGCTGCGCCCGCTTGAGCAGATTCACCGCCTCCTGGGCCTCATCGAGGCGATCGTCGTCGATCATCTTTTCAGCGACGCCCTGTGCCAGCGGCATCAATTCCAGAATCGCCAGTTGCGCGTGGCGATTGTCCGGCTCGGCATCCAGTACCTTGAGGTAGTACTCGATCGCGTTGTTGCCAACCGGTTGAATCAAACGTTGCTCGCGCATCGCCGAGCGAGCCGCGTCCAGCAATTGGGGCACCGTTTGCAGCGGCGCATCCGCCGCCACTGCCGGTGCCGGCTCAGCCGCCGGCTGCGCGGCGACCGGCGCTGTCCCGGCGGGGCTGCCCGTCTGCGGTTCTGCGGGCGGCGGATCCCCGCCGCAACCGGCCAGGCCGGCGATTGCGGCCAGCATCACGACAATCGGCAGAACCCTGACTCTCTGCGCGCACAACTCGTTCATAGCCTTCACCTCGATCCCCCGGGAGCTTGAAGCGGGCGCCGGCAGCGGCACCTCCCCTGCCACGCTGCGAATCCGATCACAGATCCATGCGCCCACTTCAAGGTTACACGAATAGGTTCGTTCAATGAAAATCTCTTAACCTGCTGGCGACGGCCGGGGCCATGGCTTTCGCCGAACGTTCCCAAATTTCGCAATTGCGGATCCGCCGGGCGCGTGGCCGACGTCGTCAGGACTTGCCGAGCAACTGATCCAGCGCCTGCGCCCGGTCCTCCTGCTGCAACGGGCCAATCACCGGATCAAGGTTGCCTTCGATGATGTCTCCCAATTGATAGAGAGTCAGGTTGACGCGATGGTCGGTCAGCCGTCCCTGCGGGAAGTTGTAGGTGCGAATGCGCTGCGAACGGTCGCCGCTGCCGACCTGCAGCTTGCGATCCTCCGATTGCTGCTGCGCCTGCTTGTTGCGCTCGGCGTCGGTCAGGCGTGCCTGCAGCAGACTCATCGCCCGCGCGCGGTTCTTGTGTTGCGAGCGCTCGTCCTGGCACTCAACGACGGTACCGGTCGGCAGATGCGTGATGCGGATCGCCGAGTCGGTCTTGTTGACGTGCTGTCCGCCAGCGCCCGAGGCGCGGAAGGTGTCGACCTTCAGCTCGGCCGGATTGATCGGCGTGGCGTCGATCTCGTCGAGTTCCGGCAGGATGGCGACGGTGCATGCCGAGGTATGGATGCGTCCTTGCGCCTCGGTTTCCGGCACCCGCTGGACCCGATGCGTGCCAGACTCGAACTTGAACGCAGTCCATGCCCCTGCGCCTTCCACGCGCGCAATGACCTCCTTGAACCCGCCACGTTCGCCGGGGCTCTGGCTCAGGATTTCCATGCGCCAGTCGCGTCGCTCGGCATAGCGGGCGTACATGCGGAAGAGGTCGCCGGCAAAGATCGCCGCTTCATCGCCGCCGGTTCCGGCGCGCACCTCGAGGAACAGGCTGCGTTCGTCGCGGGGGTCGCCGGGCACCAGGTTCTGCGCCAGCGAGTCGCCCAAAGCCGCAAGATGCTGTTCCAGTTCGTCCGCCTCGGCCTGCGCCATCTCGCGCATTTCGCCACGTTCGGTCTCGGCCATCGCGCGCGTCGCGGCGAGGTCGGATTCGAGCCGCTGGTACTCGGAATACTCCCTTGCCAACGCTTCCAGCTGCGAACATTCGCGTGACAATTCGCGAAAGCGCGTGCCGTCGGACAGCGTTTCCGGCTGCGCCAGCAGCAACTGCACTTCCTGCAGTCGCTCGCTCATTTCGTCGAGCTTGTGGCGGATGCGAGGGTTCATGACTCGCCGCTTTTGAGAGGCTCCAACGCCAGCAGGCGCGTCGCGAACTCGATCAGATCCTCGTCTCCGAGTGCGGCGGCGCTGCGCAGGCCAACGGTCGGGCGGTGCAGCAGACGGTTGGTCAGTGTGCGCGACAAATACTCCAGCGCCTGTTCCGGCGTGGCGCCGTTGTGCAGACGCTTCAGGGCGCGCGCGAGCACATCTTGGCGCGCCTGATCGGCACGTCGGCGCATGCTGACAATGGTCGATGCGGCGGCGCGCTCGCGCCACCACGCCATGAACTCCTCGACATGCAGCGACACCATCGACTCGGCCTGCGCCGCGGCCTCGCGGCGACCGCGCAAGCCTTCCTCGACGACACTGCGCAGATCGTCGACCGTGTACAGATAGACGTCGTCGAGTTCGCCGACTGCGGTCTCGATGTTGCGCGGGACGCCGAGGTCGACAGCGAACAGCGGTCTGCGGCGACGTCCGGCAAAGGCGCGCTTGAGGGCTTCGGCGCGGATTACCGGCTCGCTGCCATGGGTCGCGGTGACCAGAATGTCACAATCGGCCAGGTGGGCATCGAGGTCGGCGAGGCGCGCCGCCTGGCCGCCGATGCGATCGGCGAGCGCACGCGCGCGTTCCAGGGTCCGATTGACCACCAGCATGCGGCGGACGCCGGCGCCGAGCAGGTGGCGAGCAACCAGTTCGATGGTTTCGCCGGCCCCTACCAGGACCGCCTGGCGCCGCGGCATTTCGTCGAACACCTGGGTCGCGAGGCGCACCGCAGCGTACGCCACCGAGACGGCGTTCGCGCCAAGCCGGGTTTCAGTGCGTACATTCTTGGCCACCGAAAAGCTGCGCTGCAGCAGTTGCTCCAGTGGACCCGACAACGTGCGCGCGTCCTGGGCGATGCGATAGGCCTGCTTCAGTTGCCCGAGTATCTGCGGTTCACCGACCACCAGCGAATCGAGTCCGGTCGCCACCCGGAACAAATGGCGCACCGCATTTTCATCCTGATAGCGGTAAGCTGAGCTTTGCAGTTCGGAGCGGGCAAATCCGTGGAATCGCTCCAGCCAGTCGAGCGGGTTGTGCTCGGTCCCCGGTTGATGATCCACGTACAATTCGGTGCGATTGCAGGTGCTGAGGATCGCGGCTGCGCCAACTCCGGGCAGCGCACGGAGATCGCGCAGCGCCGCCGGAGTGCTCTCGGGCGCAAACGCCACCCGCTCGCGCAGCGCGATCGGTGCAGTCGCATGATTGATGCCCAGCGCCAGAATGGCCATAGAATGTCTAATGCTCTCTCCAACAGCGAATTGTCCGTGCCTTGCGCCTTCGAGATCAAGCGAACAAGCGTAGTGGGCGGCGATGGTCGTCGCAGCGTCTCGCTCGCGTCGATCCTGGTGCTGATACTCGCATCGTTTTGCGCGCCGCTTTCGTGGGCGGACGCCAACCCCGGCATCGACCCGCTCGCAGACGCCATGCAGGGCGAGTTTGCGCTGCAAGCCGGCGTGCTGGACGAGGCTGCGCGCGGTTACGCCGATGCCGCAATCGCCAGTAGCCAGGTCGCGCTGATCGAGCGCGCGGCGACGGTGGCCTTGTACGCCAAGGACTATGCAGCGGCCGACCGTGTCGGCGCGCGCTGGTTGTTGGTGGATCCAACTTCGGTCGCGGCGCGCCGGACACTGGCGTGGTCGGCGCTTGCCAGCGGTCGCGTCGATGCCGCTGATGGGTATCTGTCGCAACTCGCGGCCGTGCGTACGCTGGAGGCGCAGCGCGCAATCGCGCAGGTGCTGGTCGCCGTGGAGAATCGCGAGCATGCGCCGGCCAGCCTGCGCCGAATGGCGAACGCCGGGGAATTGCTGACGCTGGACAACGGACCGGTATGGTCGGCGGTCGCCGGCAATCTCGGCGAATTCGCCGTCGCGGTGAAGTTGGCGCAGGCGGATACCGCGGCGCAGCCAAAGAGTGCCGAGGCCTGGCGGCGCAGCGCCCAGGCGCTACTCGCTGGCGGCGACCGGCAGGCCGCGCGCAAGGCGCTGGAGCGCGCGCTGGAGCTGGCGCCGAAGGACTTCGAGCTGCGCCTGGCGTTGGCCCGCTTGCACGCGGACGCCGGGCGCCGCGATCTTGCCGACAAGCTGCTCGCCCAGGCCAGGCCGCAGGACGATCGCGCGTTGGCGGCGCGGCTGGCCAACATCGCCAGCGAGCCGGATGCGAAGGTACTCAAGCGCATCGAGCGCGAGTTGCTGCGCAGCAAGCCTGACGTGGTCACTTCGCGCGCGTTTCTGTTGGGACAACTGTACGAGTTGCGCGAACAACCCGACCAGGCGCTGTCCTGGTATGCCCAGGAGCCGGCGGGCGTCGCCTGGCACGAGTCGCAACTGCGGCGCAGCGTGCTGCTGGCGACCAAGAAAGGCGATATCGTCGGTGCGCGAGCAGTACTGGCGGATCTGCGGCGCCAAGTCGAGGATCGCGATCAGCACAGCGACGCCTGGTTGCTCGAGGCCGAATTGCTCGCAGCTGTCGATCGCAAGGCCGCGCTGGCGGTCTACGATGCGGCCCTGGCGCAAGACAGCCGCGACATCCGTCTTTTGTATGCGCGCGCGCTGTTCCGCATCGGCGACGACGATGTGGCCGGTCTGGAGCAGGATTTGCGCAGCATCCTCAGCCTCGATCCGGAGAACGCCCAGGCGCTCAATGCGCTGGGTTACACGCTGGCTGATCGCACCGATCGCCAACAGGAAGCGCTCGACTACATCGGCCGTGCGCTGGCCAAGCAGCCGGACGACGCTGCGTTTCTCGACAGCATGGGCTGGGTGCAGTACCGGCTCGGAAATTTTGACGAAGCGCTGCGCTATCTCCGGCGCGCGTTCGAGCTGATCCAGGACGGCGAGGTTGCCGCGCACCTCGGCGAGGCGCTGTGGTCGGCGGGTCGACGTGATGAGGCGCAGGCGCATTGGCGCGAAGCGCTCGAACGCTGGCCCGACAACCCGGTTTTGACCGAGAGCCTGCAGCGTTTGCAGCCGGACCTGTTGCCTTGAGGCGCCTCGGTTGGCTGCTGGTGATCGCGCTGGTGCTGCCAGCATGTGCGCCGCGAGCGATTCGTCCCGCGGCGGCGCCGAATCTGGTGCGTGCCGAGCAGATGCTGTCGGAACGCGAGTCGCTGTTGTTTGAACGCGATCGCTTCGACCTCGCCGGGCGCATCGCCATCAGCGATGGCAAGGATGGTGGCAGCGGCAGGTTCGACTGGCAGCAGCGCGGTGCGGCCTACAGCCTGCGCTTTACCGCGCCGGTGACCGCGCGCAGCTGGCGCCTCGAAGCGCAGCCCGGGCAGGCCTTGCTGATCGAATCGAACGGTGCCGTGCGCGTTGCCAACAGTGCCGAACAGCTGCTGCAGCGGGAACTGCGCTGGCATCTGCCGTCGGACTCGTTGCGCTACTGGGTACTCGGCATGCGCGCGCCGGGCGCCGCCAGCGATCTCACCTTCGATGCCGAAGGTCGACTTGCGCAATTGCGCCAATCCGGTTGGGAGATTCGCTACATCGAGTTCGACGACGCGCATTCCCCGCCGCTGCCGCGCAAGCTGTTTGCCCGTTCCGGGGAGCACCAGGTGCGCATTTCGGTGCGCAAGTGGACGTTCCTGGAATAGGCGTGGTGTTGGTTGTTGGTGTTGGTGTTGGAAGGGCATAAAGGCGCAAGGCAGGGCGCTGCAACGTGCGCTGTCCGGCTGCCCCCATTGCCCGCCCGGTGCGGCCGTTGCTTGATCCAACACCAACACCAACAACCGTCGCCATGACCTTTCTGCTCCTCCACCCGCCCGCCAAGCTCAACCGCTTCCTGCACATCGTCGGTCGTCGCGAGGACGGCTACCATCGGCTGCAGACGGCTTTCGAGCTGATCGACTGGTGCGACGAGTTGCGCATCGACGTGCGCAACGATGGCGTCATCGAGCGCCTCGGCGGCTTGCCCGAGGTCTCCGTCGAGTCCGATCTGGTGGTGCGCGCGGCGCGCCTGTTGCAGCCGCTGGCAGCGCCGGGACTCGGCTGTACCCTGACCCTGACCAAGCACATACCCACTGGCGCCGGACTGGGCGGCGGCAGTGCCGATGCGGCGGCGGTGCTGCTCGGGCTCAATCGGCTGTGGCAGCTGCGACTCGGCGTCGACGCATTGATCGGGTTCGGTGTGCGCCTCGGCGCCGATGTGCCGGTGTTCCTCTCCCAGCAACCGGCTTTTGCTCAAGGCGTCGGCGAACAATTGCATGCGCTGCCGCAGGGCGAACGCTTCTACGCTATCGTTTACCCCGGTGTCGCGCTGGCGACCGCCGCCATGTTCGCCGATCCGTCACTGCGCAGGGATTGCCGGCCGATCACCTTGCAGGATTACCTCGACGGCGTCGCCACCGAAAATGTGTTCGAGCCGATCGCCGTGGCGTTGGCGCCGCAGATTGGCGCGGCGCTGGACTGGCTCGGCCGGCGCCTCGGTCGCGCGCGACTGACCGGCAGCGGCAGCGCGGTTTACGCCCAGGCCAGCAGCCTGGCGGCGGCTGAGGCGGCGCTGGCCGACGCTCCGCAGGGATGGACTTGCCGCGCAGTGCGTTCCGTCGCGAATTGGTTTGACAATGAGTACGACCGGGCTTGAAAATAGCGGGCTCCGCAGTCAGCTGCTGTGCCAAGTCGACAGATGAGGCATGTGGGCGCTGCGGACGGCTTGGGGCGTCGCCAAGTCGGTAAGGCACGGGTTTTTGATACCCGCATTCCTAGGTTCGAGTCCTAGCGCCCCAGCCAACTTCCCATCATGAGCACCAAGCGCACCGACCACACCGCACCCGGTCTGATGATCTTCACCGGGAATGCTCATCCGCGCCTGGCGAGTTCGATCGCATTCGAGCTTGGCGTGCCGCTGGGCAAATCCAACGTCTCGCGCTTCAGCGACGGGGAAGTCGCGGTCGAGATCATGGAGAACGTGCGCAGTCAGCATGTTTACCTGATTCAGCCGACCTCGCCACCGGCGGCCGAGAATCTGATGGAACTGCTGGCGATGGTCGATGCGCTCAAGCGCGCTTCGGCAGCGTCGGTGACCGCGGTGATGCCTTATTTCGGTTATGCGCGGCAGGATCGCCGCGCCCGCAATGCGCGCGTGCCGATCACGGCCAAGGTGGTCGCCGACATCATCGGCACGGTCGGCACCGATCGCGTGCTGACGGTCGACCTGCACGCCGACCAGATCCAGGGCTTCTTCGACGTGCCGCTCGACAATGTCTACGCCTCGCCGGTGTTGCTCGCCGATATGTGGCGCAACTATGCGGGCGACGAACTGATCGTGGTCGCGCCGGATGTGGGTGGCGTGGTGCGCGCGCGCGCCATGGCCAAGCGCCTCGACGACGCCGACCTCGCAATCATCGACAAGCGTCGTCCGAAAGCCAATGAATCGGTGGTGATGAACATCATCGGCGATGTCAACGGCAAGACCTGCATCGTGGTCGATGACATCGTCGACACTGCCGGGACACTCTGTTCGGCGGCGCGCGCGCTGAAGGAGCGCGGCGCCAAGCGAGTGGTCGCCTATTGCGTGCACCCGGTGCTGTCCGGGGCCGCGGTGGACAACATCAGCAACTCGTCGCTCGACGAAATGGTGGTCACCGACACCATCGCGTTGCGCCCCGAGGCTCGCGCCTGCGCGCGCATCCGCCAGTTGTCGGTGGCCGAACTTCTTGCCGAGACCATTCGCCGCATTGCCGGTGGCGAGAGTGTCAGTTCGCTTTACGTCGACTAGCGTCGACGTTGGGAAAAGGAAAGAGGAAAGAGGAAAAGGGGGGAGATCAACAGCGGTACGAGGAGCGCCATGGCGCTTCGCTTCCCTTTTCCCTTTTTCCTTTTCCTGCTTTTCCGAGAGGCGAGTCCTGTGGCCGCAAGCGACCACAGCACTCACCCCTCGGGCCGTCTGGTCGCGGACGGTGGCGTGGTGGTGAGGCGTGGCGGGGATCGCCGCGGCCTTTCTTTTCACGGTGTTCCGGGATGGAGCGCCTTCAATGAAGGATGATGATCATGGCCAAGGTTCGAAACGTGCCGGTGGAATTCCGCGCTGACGAAGGGAAGGGTGCGAGCCGCCGCCTTCGCGCTGCGGGCAAGGTACCGGCGATTCTCTACGGTGGCGGTCAGGCGCCCCGCGCGCTGCAGTTGGACATGCTGTTGGCGTATCGGTATGCCAACAGCGAGTGGTTCTACACCTCGATCCTGGAACTGGATGTCGGCAACGAGACGCAGAAGGCGCTGCTGCGCGATCTGCAGCGTCATCCGTACAAGCCGATGCTGATGCACATCGATTTCCAGCGCGTCTCCGAAACCGAGCCGGTGCGTCTGCGCGTTCCGCTGCACTTCATCAACCAGGAAGTATCGCCAGCCGGCAAGATGGCCGGTGCGCTGATCCTGCACGAACTCAATGACGTCGAAATCAGCTGCCTGCCGAAGGATTTGCCTGAGTTCCTGCAGATCGACCTGTCCAACCTGCAGGTGGGCGACACCATCCACGTGTCGGACATCAAGTTGCCGGAAGGCGTCGAGATTCCGTCGCTGAAGCTCGGTCGTGAGCACGACGTTGCAGTGGTGGTTGCACGCATGATCGCTGAAGAATTGCCGGAAGTGCCTGCGGAAGGTGCTGTTGTGCCGGCTGCGCCAGCAGGCAAGAAGCCGGCTGCCAAGGCTGCGGCGGCGCCTGCGGCCAAGGCGGCTGCTCCGGCCAAGCCTGCGGCGAAGAAGTAAGTCCGACCTTCGGGTTCAGCATCGGCCGGCCGGAGACGGTCGGCCGATGTTGTTTGCGGACGTGCAATCGGGTGAAACGTAAAACGTGAAAGGTCAATCGAAGCACACACTGAATTGACGTTTCACTTGTGACCTTTTCGAGTTGAGTAAAACGTAAAACGTAAAATGTCAATTGAAGCGCGCTCCGAATTGACCTTTTACGTTTCGCGTTTGACCGCTTACTCCCCATGTCTACGGGCACCTCAATCCGTGTCGTTTTTGGCCTCGGTAACCCCGGCGCCGAGCACGCGCAGCAACGGCACAACGCCGGTTTCTGGTTCGCCGATGCGCTGGCCGACCAACTTGGCGTACGTTTCTTGACCGAGTCCAAGCTCAACGCTGAAGTCGGCAAACTTGCCGGTGGCCGCCAGCCACTGCTGCTGGTCAAGCCGACGACGTACATGAATCGCAGTGGCACCGCGGTGTCGGCTGTCCTGAACTACTACAAGATCGACCCGTCCGAAGCGCTGATCGTGCACGATGAACTCGACCTGCCGCCCGGCGTTGCGCGCCTGAAGTTCGATGGCGGGCATGGCGGCCAGAACGGTTTGCGCGACACCATGGCGCAGCTCGGTCACGGCAAGTTCCATCGTCTGCGCATCGGTATCGGCCACCCAGGGCGCAAGGACTTGGTCACGCCATGGGTGCTCGGGCGACCGAACGTCGCTGACGGGCAGGCGATACGCTCGGCCATCGACGCCGCCATCGCCGTGTTCCCGCTGTGTCGGGAGGGCGCGATGGAGAGGGCGATGACGCTATTGCATACACCGTCGGCCAAGTCGGGCGATGGGAGCAAGTAGAGGAAAAAGGAAAAGGGAAAAAGGAATAGGGGGAAGATCAACGGCACGCAGTCTCAGGTGCGCGACGGCCGCTTTTCCATTTTCCATTTTCCTTTTTCCCTTTTCCTGCTTCTGAAGGTCTTCACCACATGGGCATCAAATGCGGCATCGTCGGTCTGCCGAACGTCGGCAAGTCCACGCTTTTCAATGCGCTGACCAAAGCCGGAATTGCGGCGGCGAATTATCCGTTCTGCACCATCGATCCGAATGTCGGCGTGGTGCCGGTGCCGGATCCGCGACTCGATGCGTTGTCGAAGGTCGCCAAGCCACTGAAGATCATTCCGACCACGATCGAGTTCGTCGATATCGCCGGTCTGGTCAAGGGCGCGGCGCAGGGCGAGGGGCTTGGCAATCAGTTCCTCGCGCATATCCGTGAGGTCGATGCGATCTCACACGTGGTGCGCTGCTTCGAGAACGAGGACATCGTCCACGTCAATGGCAGGATCGATCCGCTGTCCGACATCGACACCATCGATACGGAACTCGCGCTGGCCGACCTCGACAGCGTCGACAAGGCATTGAATCGTGCCGAGCGCGCCGCCAAGGCCGGCGACAAGGACGCGATCGCGCGGCGCCCGGTGCTGGCCAAGGTCAGCGCGGCGCTGAACGAAGGCAAGCCGGCGCGTACCGTCGATCTGACAGCCGACGAGAAGCTGCTGATCCGCGATCTTTTCCTGCTGACGCTGAAGCCGGTGATGTACGTTGCCAACGTCAAGGACGACGGATTCGAGAACAACCCGTTTCTCGACGCCGTGCGCGCGCGCGCCGCGACTGAAGGCGCCGAGGTGGTGCCGGTGTGCGCGGCGATCGAAGAAGAACTCGGCCAGCTCGATGACGAAGATCGCGCCGCCTTCCTGACCGACATGGGCCTCGACGAGCCGGGTTTGAACCGGGTGATCCGCGCTGGCTACAAACTGCTCGGCTTGCGCACCTATTTCACCGCCGGCGAAAAGGAGGTGCACGCATGGACCATCAAGGCCGGCTTCACTGCGCCGCAGGCGGCCGGCGTGATCCACACCGATTTCGAGAAGGGCTTCATCCGCGCCGAAACCATCGCCTACGACGACTACATCCGCTGCAAGGGCGAGGCTGGCGCCAAGGCAGAGGGCAAGTTGCGGCTGGAAGGCAAGGACTACGTGGTCCAGGAAGGCGACGTGCTGCACTTCCGTTTCAACGTGTAGCGGGAGCCGCGATTGGTCGAAGCGGCGTGTGCGTGTGCCTCGGTGGTGCCCGGAGCTGTCCGGTGATCCGCCCCGGATTGCCCGCCTCGACGCCGCGTGGCGGGTTCTGCTGGCAGCAACCCCACCGTCGAGTTTGCACATGTCCCGCATTGCCTTGGGTTCATCGACCACCGTCAAGTTGTTCGTGCTTGGCCTGTTGTCATTGCTGCTGCTGATTCCGCTGGGTTTGATCTACGACCTGATGCAGGAGCGCGCCGGCCTGGCGCAGCAAGCCGAGGACCGTATCGCTGCAGGTTGGGGGCGCGAACAACAGTTGCTGCTGCCGATGTTACGCTTCGAGTACTCCCGCGATCGCGTCGACAAGGACGGTGTCGTATCCCGCGAGCGCCGCCAGCGGCTGCTGTCTCCGGCCAGTGCGCAGGTCAAGGCGACGCTCAGCGTGGAGACGCGCAAGCTCGGCATCCATGCGCTGCCGATCTACACCGCGCAGGTGCGCATCGATGGGCGCTTCCAGCCGCCGCTGGCGCTGGCCGACCTCGATGATCCGGACAGCTGGACACTGCAGCAGGTGAGCCTTGCCTTCGCGCCTGGAGACCTCACCGGTCTGCGCGAAATCCGCCGCCTTGTTGTCGACGCTGCCGACGTTCAGCTCAAACCGACGCCCGAGCGCTGGAATCTGCAGACCAACGACCCCGCATCCAGCGCCCGGCCGGTGCTGGCCGGTGTGCTCGCACCCGCGGTCGCCGCAGCCGCCTCGCTGCCGTTTGAGGTCGAGCTGGAACTCGCTGGCGCACGCGCATTCGACGTGATTCCCAACGCCGCCGAGTTCGCGGTGACCGTTGCCGGCGACTGGCCGCATCCGGGCTTTGCCGGCGGCGCGCTGCCACGCCAGCGCGAGATCAGCGACGACGGTTTCAGCGCCGACTGGCGCCTGATGGATCTGTCGACCGGCATTCCTGCCGTGATCGGCGCTCCCGACGCCCTGGCGGAATGGGGCGCGCAGACGGTCGGCGTCGCGCTGGTCGAGCCGGGCGGTCTGTATCAGCAGAACGAGCGCAGCGCCAAGTACGGCATCCTGGTGCTGGCGCTGACCATGGCGGCGCTGTTCCTGACCGAAGTACTGGTCGGCGTGCGCCTGCACCCGTTCCACTACGCATTGGTCGGTCTGGCGCTGGCGGTGTTCTATCTGCTGCTGCTGGCGCTGTCCGAGCACATCGGCTTCGTCGCGGCCTATCTGGCGGCCGCCGGCGCGGTGATCGCGATGGTCGGCGGTTACTCGGCGGCCGTTCTGCGCGGCTGGGGTCGCGGGGCGCTCAGTGCCTTCGTGCTGGCAACGCTGTACGGCTTCCTGCTGCTACTGATCCGTGCCGAGGAACTGTCGTTGCTGCTCGGCGCCATCGGCCTTGCGTTGCTGCTCGCCGCGGCGATGTACCTGACCCGGCGTCTCGACTGGTACAGTGCCGGCCCCACTGCGCAGACCGCTGCCGAGGCGCCATGAAAAACAGCTCGCCGCGGGTTACGGGAAGCAGTCAACTGAGGTTTCCGGGATGAAGATCCTCGCGCTCGAATGCTCGACCGAACAACTTTCGGTGGCGGTTTACGACGGCGGTGCGCTCAATCAACGTGTCGACGATGGCGGCAACCGCCACGGCGACCGCCTGTTGCGCCTGATCGACGATGTACTGGCCGACGCCGGTGTCGCCAAGCTCGATTTGACCGCCGTCGCCTTCGGCTGCGGTCCCGGCGCTTTCACTGGTGTGCGCATGGCGGTCGCGGCGGCGCAAGGCATCGCTTACGGGCTCGACATTCCGGCGTTGCCGGTGTCCTCACTGGCGGCGCTGGCGCAGGAGGCCTTCGACCGCGACGCCGCGACGCCGATCCTGGCGCTGGCCGACGCGCGCATGGGCGAGGTCTATGCGGGTTTCTTCGACGTCGATGCTGACGGACTGGTGATTGCGAGCGGTGACGAGCGTTTGGCCGCGCCGGAGTCGCTGGATTTGCCTGGAGACGATGTCTGGTGTGCGGTCGGGCCGGGCTTTCGCGTTCACCGTGCGGCGCTGGAAGCGCGCTTCGGCTATCGCCTGGACGCGTTCCGGCACCCGGCTTTGCCGCACGCCAGCGCCATTGCCAGGCTCGGAGCGCGCGCAATGCGTGCCGGCCTTTCGGTACCGGCGCATCAGGCGCTGCCGGTGTATTTGCGCGACAAGGTGGCATTGACCGAGGTCGAGCGCGCGGCGGCGCGGTAGCGATAGGTTGCCGTGAATGTCGCTGAGGTTCGGGGCTGTGCACCCTCCCCGATGTTCGGGGAGGGCTGGGGAGGGGCTAGGCAAGAACCCCGTGCCAACGGTCATGGCGGGCGGAGACATTCATTCTTGCGGGTGGCGCACGCGCCATGAACGTTGGGGTGAGCGACGCGATCCCCAACCGATGCACTAATCAAGAAGCGCGAAGGGCTATCAGATCGGTTGCATTCACGCACTATTGTAAAGAACCTTGCTGGGGGGGTAGCATCCGCATCGCCATCGAGACCATCAGGGATCGTCAGATACGCCTGCAGATAGTCGTCGTAGCTGTAGTCGCTGTTGTAGTAGGGCTCCCTGGTGTACGAGGAACTCCAGTGCTGGTCGATCTCGGTCGGGAGTAGCGCCTCGCTTGCGGCGCTTCCGAGCAGACCGCCAACGACGGCACCGGCGACCAGACCCACCGCCGGGCCGATCGGGCCGCCGATCATCGTCCCGGTGGCCGCAGTCGCCGCGATGCCGGCCATGCCGCCAGCCGCAGCGCCGATGCCGGTGCCAACCATGTGCGCGCCGGGTTCATCGGTAATCGGATCGCGATTGGGGTAGCGCGCTTTCTCGGTCGTCGCTACCGGTGTCATTGCCGGCGCGGTGTCGCGTACTTGCTCCGAAGGATTCATCGACAGGCTCCAGCCAGCGTGCAGACGGCATGCGCGAGTGACGCGCGCGATCTGCAGGTCCTGCGCCGCCACCGGGTGGCTGCGGACCGCAGGGCACCCGATGATGCGGTGCGTTGGTGTGAGGGTTGACCGTGCGCTGGCACGCTTTTGCAGTAAGCGCCCAGTGCAGCGATGCGCGGCGATCATGTTCGATCGTGGAGTTGAACTCCGCGCTGGTTGCCCTGCCGGGCGAACACCGCGCGCGCTGCACGCGGCTATACTCCACGCCCCACTTTTGCGATGCGCCCGATGTCTGCTGCAGTCCCCAAGATCGGCTTTGTCAGCCTCGGCTGTCCCAAGGCGCTGGTCGATTCCGAGCGCATCCTGACCCAGTTGCGCGCCGAGGGTTACGCCATCGTTCCCAGCTACGACTCGGCCGATGTCGTGGTGGTCAACACCTGCGGCTTCATCGACGCCGCGGTCGAGGAGTCGCTGGAAGCGATCGGCGAGGCGATGGCCGAGAACGGCAAGGTGGTGGTCACCGGCTGCCTTGGCGCGCGCGCCGGGATGATCCGCGAGAAGTTTCCCGGCGTGCTGTCGATCTCCGGCCCGCAGGACTACGCCTCGGTGCTGAATGCGGTGCACGCGCAGATGCCGCCGCAGCACGATCCGTTCATGGATCTGGTGCCGCCGGCCGGGCTCAAGCTGACGCCGCGCCACTATGCCTACCTGAAGATTTCCGAGGGCTGCAACCACCGCTGCAGCTTCTGCATCATCCCGTCGATGCGCGGCGACCTCGTCAGCCGGCCGATCGACGAGGTGCTGATCGAAGCCGAGAAGCTGGCGCAAAGCGGGGTCAAGGAATTGCTGGTGATCTCGCAGGACACCAGTGCCTACGGGGTCGATCTCAAATACAGCGAGCGCGAATGGCGCGGAGACAAGCGGCAGACGCGCTTCCTCGATCTGGCGTCGGCATTGGGTGAACTCGGCATCTGGGTGCGCATGCACTACGTCTACCCGTACCCGCATGTCGACAAGGTGGTGCCATTGATGGCCCAGGGCAAGTTGCTGCCTTATCTCGATATTCCGTTCCAGCACAGCAACCCGCGCATCCTCAGGTTGATGAAGCGCCCGGCCAGCGGCGAGAAGAACATCGAACGCATCCGCGCCTGGCGCCAGACCTGCCCGGAAATCACGTTGCGCAGCACCTTCATTGTCGGCTTTCCCGGCGAGACCGAGACCGAGTTCGAGGAACTGCTCGACTTTCTCGACGAAGCACAACTCGATCGCGTCGGCGCCTTCGCCTACTCGCCGGTGACTGGCGCGGCAGCCAACGCGTTGCCCGATCCGGTCCCCGAGGAGGTCAAGCAGGAGCGCTTGCGGCGGTTCATGGAGAAGCAGGCGGGAATCAGCGCGCAGCGCCTGCGCGCCAAGATCGGCAGCGTCCAGCGCGTGCTGATCGACGAGGTCGGCGCCAGCGTCGCGATCGGTCGCAGCAGTGCCGACGCGCCGGAGATCGATGGCAAGGTGGTGATCAAGCTTGGCCGGCGCAAGAAGGCCCAGTCCGCCGCCGCGCCGAAGGCGACGTTCCCGGTGGCGCCATTGCAGCCCGGGCAGTTCGTCGACGTGCGCATTGTCGAGTCCGACGAACACGATCTGCACGGCGTCCTCTGTTAGCAGGCTTGGTCCTGCGGTTGCGGCGCGGGCGCGACCCTGCATTCACGGCAATGATCGGACGGCCCGAAGATCCGGCATGTGGAAACGCCCCCCATTCAACCAATTGGCCGCGTTTGCAACGGTGTTCGAGTTGCCCTGGGATGCCGTGCTGGCGGATCTCAACGCGCGCGCGGCGACCTGCCTGCCGGCGGGATTGGGTTTCGTCGAGCAGGACCAGCATCTGGCCGTCGATGGCCTTAGCTACGAGCAGCGCATCGGCGAGCGCGGCCGCATCGCGATGCGGCGCGACTCACTGCACGATCTCTACGGCGCACTGATGTGGCTGCAATGGCCACGCACCAAGTGGGCGATCCACCGGGGGCAGATGGCTGGAATCCGGGCAGTTGGCACCAAGCAGCGCACCCGGCGGCAGCAGGCACTGACACATATCGACGAGGCCGGCACGGTGGTGGCGACCGCCGATCCGACCTTGCTTGCGTTGCTGCAGGATCACGCGTGGGAGCAGTTGCTGCTCGACCGCCGCGACGATTGGGCACAGGCCCAGGTTTGGGTGATCGGGCACGCGTTGTTCGAGCTGCGCCATTGCCGTCCGCACGATCTGCAGGCCAGCAAGTCGATCGCGGTGCAGATCGAAAGCCGCGACTGGTTCCTGCTCGACGATGACGAGCGTCTCGCGTCGCTGGATCGCTGCGTCGCCGCGGCGATCGACAGTGGGCGGGTGGCCGCAGACCCCAAGGATCAATCGACGCTGCCGCTGGCGGCGGTGCCGGCCTGGGATGCGCGCAATCGCGATCCCGAGTTCATCGCCAGCGCGCCGTGCTTTCGCCCGCGTCCGGCCGGACGCGTCTATGCGCCGCCGATCGTGCTCGGTTCACGGGGTTGATGTCGGGGTTGTGATCGCGTGCAAGCGCGATCCTGCACACTCGCGAGGGGCCGGTGCCCGTTGCCAGCGTTTTTCGTGGGTCCAGACTTGTCTGGACGCTATCCCGCCAGAGCACCAGAAGCATCCAGACAAGTCTGGACCCACCAAGAGCACCCACAACAACGCGCTACAACAACGGCAGCGGCGTGGTCGTATGCCGCAGCGCGCGGCGCAACCAGCGCGACCGCTGCGCGCGCCCGGTGACGGCGGCGACCAGGTGTTTGGGTCGCAGCGGCTTCATCAGATAGTCGTCGCCGCCGGCGGTCAGCGTTTCGTAGCGCCGCTCCTGGTTCTCGTCGCCGGAAATCAGCACCACCGGCGTGAATGCGGTCTTGGCGTGGGCGCGGAACAGGCTCAGCAACTCCAGTCCGCTCAAGCCCGGCATGTGCAGGTCGAGCAGGATCACGTCCGGCACGAAATCGTCGAGGATGTCGAGCGCGGCGTTCGGGTCGTTGACGATGCGGGTATTCATGCCGGAACGCCGCAGCACCGAGTCGACCACCATCGTCATCGACACATCGTCGTCGACGATCAGCGCGCGATACGGATCGACGCGGTCGCGCAGTACCTCGACGATCTCGCGTGCCAGGGCGTCGACCGAGCCCGGCAGCACGAAGAAGCCATCTGCGCCTGCCTGTCCCGCCTTCAGCCGCAGGCGCGGATCGTCGTTGCGCGCAACCACGAACAGGCCGATGCGACGTCGCGCCTGATCCAGCGACGGATCCAGTTGCAGCAGCTTCTCCCAGATCTCGAGGCCTGCCGCTGGCAGGATCAGCGCCTTGACCTCGGGCTTTCCGAGCCACTGCCCGGTTTGCCGATCCAGTCGCAGCAACGGCTGCACCACATAGCCGACATCCTCGAGTGCCAGACCCAGCGTGCCGGCATCGCGGCCGGTCGGGTCGATGAAAACGATGGTGTCGGCCGCGGGCGGCTTTGGCGCGGGGAGGGTGGCCGCGGATGTCGACGCTGGCGTGAGATCGCCGTTGCCGACGGATTCGTCAGCCGGCTCCGGAAGCGGCGCCATCATCTCCAGCGCTGATGAAGTCTCCAGCCGCTCGAGCTGCTCGATGACCGCATCCAGCAGCGCCTTGAGTTGCAGCATGCGACTCTCCGCCGGCCCCACGCGAGAATCGGTGAAGGCGCTGAGATAGGCCGCCAGACCAAGGGTCGCCTCCGACAGCGAAGAATGCCGCGGATCGTTCATCGGTTCGGCGAGCTGCTCGGCACGCTCGCAGACCTGTTCGGCCAGATCCATATCCCAATCGGCAGAGAACAGCCGGCGGGCATCGAGGGTCAACTGGCGGATCTGGTCGAGATCGGTCATCCCTGGGCACTCTCGTAGGGGTTGGCGACACCCAATGGCGCCAGCGCCTGCAATTCCAGCGCTTCCATGGCAGCCGCCGCAGCGTCGACCTCATGATCGTACCCCAACAAGTGCAGCACGCCGTGAACGGTCAGGTGCGCATAGTGGGCTGCGGGCAGCTTGCCCTGGTCCTGCGCCTCGCGCGCGATCACCGGCGCGCACAGCGCCAGATCGCCGAGCAGGCGTGGGCCTCCCGGGACCGCCGCATCGGCAGGAAAAGACAGCACATTGGTCGCGTGGGTCTTGCCACGGAAGTCGCGGTTCAGCGCCAGCCCTTCAGCGACATCGACCACGCGGATCGACAACTGGAAGGCGCCCTGCGCGCCGGCCGTGGTGAGCGCCGACTGCGCCCAGCGCGTGAACGATGCGCGCGCTGGCACGCCGCGTCGCGGGCAGCCATAACTCACGGCGACTTCCAGTTCCACGTTCATGGGCGATGCTCGAAGCGCTCGTAGGCCTGCACGATCCGCGCGACCAACGGATGGCGGACCACATCGCCGCTCTGAAAGAAGGTGAAGCTGATGCCGTCGACGCCCTTCAGCACCTCGATCGCCTGTTTCAGGCCCGACTGGTCCTTGCGCGGCAGATCGATCTGGGTGACGTCGCCGGTGATCACCGCGGTGGTGCCAAAGCCGATGCGCGTCAGGAACATCTTCATCTGCTCGAAGGTGGTGTTCTGCGCTTCGTCGAGGATCACGAAGGCGTCGTTCAGCGTGCGCCCGCGCATGAACGCCAGCGGCGCGATCTCGATGACATTGCGCTCCAGCAGGCGCGTGACCTTCTCCACGCCCATCATTTCGTAGAGCGCGTCATACAGCGGGCGCAGATACGGATCGACCTTCTGGGTGAGATCCCCCGGCAGGAAGCCGAGTTTCTCCCCAGCCTCGACCGCCGGTCGCACCAGCAAAATGCGTTGCACCCGATTGCGGTCGAGCGCCTCGATCGCGCTGGCGACCGCGAGGTAAGTCTTGCCGGTTCCCGCCGGACCGATGCCGAAGTTGATGTCGTGCGTGGCCACCGCATGCAGATAGCGCATCTGGTTGGCGCCGCGCCCCTTGACCACGCCGCGCTTGGTGCGGATCACGACTTCCTGGGCTCCGGCGGCCGCTTCCTCGGTGTACTCGTCGGCGCCGAGCTCCTTGATCATCAGGTGCACGCTGGCCGCGGTAAGGACTTCGTTGTCCGCCACCGCATACAGGCTCTTCAGCAGTCGCGCCGCCGCGTGCACCGCCTCGGGCGCGCCGCTGACCTTGAACAGATTGCCGCGATTGGCGATCTCGACACCCACCCGAAGCTCGACCTCGCGCAGATGTTCGTCGAACGGCCCGCACAGGTTCGCCAGCCGCTCGTTGTCTTCCGGCTCGAGAGTGATGGTTTCGGATTCGATCGCGCTGGGTTTGGCGAGGCGGGGCATGGGGTTCCTTCGGGACTCGGGACTCGGGACTCGGGACTCGGGACTCGGGAC
>JAIMJQ010000136.1 GCA_020693165.1 Xanthomonas sp.
ATCAGGTCGATGACCTTGATGCCGGTTTCCAGCAGTTCGGTGGTCGTCGCCTGGTCTTCGTACGAAGGCGCAGCACGGTGGATTTCCCACGTGGTATCGGCCTTGACCGGGCCGGCTTCGTCGATCGGACGACCCAGCACGTCCATGATGCGGCCCAGCGTGCCGATGCCGACCGGCACCGAGATGCCGCGACCGGTGTTTTCGGCGATCAGGTTGCGCTTCAGGCCATCGGTGGAACCGAGGGCGATCGTACGCACCACGCCATCGCCCAGCTGCTGCTGCACTTCCAGCGTGATTTCGGTGTTCTGCACCTTCAGCGCGTCGTACACCTTCGGCACGTGCTCGCGCGGGAATTCGACGTCGACGACGGCGCCGATGATCTGGACGATCTTGCCCTGGGCGTTGGCGGTGGTGTTCATGGTGGTTCCTGACAGTTGTGTTATTCGGTGGCTTGGGAAAACCCGCGGCTTTCCCAAGCCACTGGAGGCTGGCTGGGACCATGCCCGCCCACATCGCTGTGGACGGGCACGGGCTTAGATCACTCGCACTTCAGCGCTGCTGCCGTCTGCGCGAACGCATCGTTGGCGGCCTTGCAACCCATTTCCATCTGATCGGACGGGACCGAGGCCATCTGGGTGCGGCTCTGTTCGAACGCGCCCTTCATCGCTTCGCCGCCGGCGCCGGCCTTGGAGAAGCAGGCTTCGGCGCGCGTGAAATACTCTTCGCATGCCGCCGGAAGCGCGCCGGCAGTGGTCGCTTCGACCGGAGCAGCGGCGTCAGCGGCAGCGGCGGCGTCAGCAGCAGCGGCGTCGACCGGAGCAGCGTCGACCGGAGCGGCAGCCTCTTCCTTCTTGCAGGCGACGACGGCAGCGCAGAGCATCATTGCGAACAGGATCTTCTTCATTTGGTTTCTCTCGTAATACGTTGGGATTGACGGAGCAGGGCACACATGGGTTCGGCTCGCCCGGGACATCCATACAACGAGCCGATTCTCTTCCGAGTCGCCTGCCGTCGACCCGCTCACCACCGGCTTGCGCATCGCGCAAGCCTTGTAGCTCTTGATCTTGCTTCAGACCGCCGCGGCACCACCGACGATTTCGGAGATTTCCTGGGTGATCGCGGCCTGACGCGCCTTGTTGTAGATCAGATTCAGGTTGCCGATCATCTTGGTCGCGTTGTCGCTGGCGGCCTTCATCGCCACCATGCGCGCCGCATGTTCCGATGCGACGTTTTCCATCACCGCCTGGTACACCAGCGACTCGATATAGCGTGTGAGCACATGCTCCAGCACGGTCTGCGCATCGGGTTCGTAGATGTAATCCCAGTCGTGACGGGCGACCGCGGTGTCCGAGGCCGGCAACGGCAGCAGCTGATCGAACGCCGCGCGCTGGGTCATGGTGTTCACGAAGTCGTTGTAGACCAGGAACACTTTGTCGACCTTGCCGCTGCTGTACGCGTCCAGCATCACCTTGATCACGCCGACCAGTTGGTCCACGTGCGGAATGTCGCCCAGATGCGTGACCGAGGCGAGCATGTCGATCTTGATCCGGCGGAAGAACACCGTGGCCTTCTGACCGATGGTCACCACGTCGACTTCGACGCCCTGCTGCTGCCAGTTGCGGATTTCGCCAAGCAACTTGCGGAACAGATTGTTGTTGAGGCCGCCGGCCAGACCGCGGTCCGAAGAAACGATGACGTAACCGACGCGCTTGATGTCCTTGCGCTGGACCAGATACGGATGCTGGAACTCGGAATTCGCCTGCGCGAGATGGCCGATGACCTGTTTCATCGCACGCGCGTACGGACGCGAGGCCTTCATGCGGTCCTGCGCCTTGCGGATCTTGGAAGCCGAGACCATTTCGAGTGCGCGCGTCACCTTGCGGGTGTTCTGCACCGACTTGATCTTGGTTTTGATTTCTCTGCCGCCTGCCATCTCTCTCTTCCCGTAGGGTGGGCCCTGGCCCACCATCGTGATTTCCGCCGTTTCGACCTCTCGGTCCGCCGCAGCGGTGGGCCAGGGGCCCACCCTATGGAACGTTTACCAGGAACCGGTCTTCACGAATTCTTCGATACCGCCCTTGAATGCGGCTTCGAGGTCGTCGTTCCAGTCGCCGGTCTCGTTGATCCTGGCCAGCACGTCGCCCTTGGTGTTGAAGAAATGGGCGTGCAGGGCTTCCTCGAACGCGCCGATCTTGTTCACCGGCACTTCGTCCATGTAGCCCTTGTCCACGGCGTAGATCGACAGCGACTGCTCGGCAACCGACATCGGGGCGTACTGCTTCTGCTTCATCAGTTCGGTGACGCGCTGGCCGCGCTCCAACTGTTTGCGGGTGGCTTCGTCGAGGTCCGAAGCGAACTGCGCGAACGCAGCCAGCTCGCGGTACTGGGCGAGCGCGATACGGATGCCGCCCGACAGCTTCTTCATGATCTTGGTCTGGGCGGCGCCACCGACGCGCGACACCGAGATACCGGCGTTCACCGCCGGACGGATACCGGCGTTGAACAGATCGGTTTCCAGGAAGATCTGGCCGTCGGTGATCGAGATCACGTTGGTCGGCACGAACGCCGACACGTCGCCGGCCTGGGTTTCGATGATCGGCAGCGCGGTCAGCGAGCCGGTCTTGCCCTTCACCGCACCCTTGGTGAACTGCTCGACGTATTCCTCGGAGACGCGCGCGGCGCGCTCGAGCAGGCGGCTGT
>JAIMJQ010000075.1:0-14354 GCA_020693165.1 Xanthomonas sp.
CCGACCCCTATCCCAAGCCCGCTTCGTGCGATCGTTTCCCGAGTCTCCTCAACCCACCGGCAAACTCAACGGTGCACCCGGCCCGACCGGGATGCCGACGCTGATCCAGATCACGAACAGGATGCACCAGCCGAGCATGGGCGGGGCACGGGACACAGGGCCGCGGATGATGCCGCGCCGGAAACCGACGGCGGGTTTGCCTGCGGCGGGCACGTCCTGCCAGCCGTTGATTTGGTGGGTCCAGACTTGTCTGGACGCTCTTTGCACATCCACAGCAAAAGCGTCCAGACAAGTCTGGACCCACCCAAGCCCGCTTCGTGCGATCGTTTCCCGAGTCCCCTCAACCCACCGGCAAACTCAACGGTGCACCCGGCCCGACCGGGATGCCGACGCTGATCCAGATCACGAACAGGATGCACCAGCCGATCAGGAACACGATCGAGTACGGCAGCATGGTCGACACCAGGGTGCCGATGCCGGCGTTGGGAATGTAGCGCTGCAGGAAGGCGATGATCAGCGCGAAGTAGCTCATCATCGGCGAGATGATGTTGGTGACCGAGTCGCCGATGCGATAGGCATTCTGGGTGATTTCGGGGGGATAGCCGAGCAGCATGAGCATGGGTACGAACACCGGCGCCATCAGTGCCCACTTGGCGCTGGCCGAACCCATCGCGAGGTTGATGGTCGCGCACAACAGGATGAACGCCAGCATCAACGGGATCTGGTGCAATCCCATCGCGCCGAGCAGCGCCGCGCCCTCGATGGCGACGATCAGGCCGAGGTTGGTCCAGTTGAAGAAGGCGACGAACTGTGCGGCGAAGAACACCAGCACCATGTAGCCGCCGAGCGTGCTCATCTGCTGGCTCATGCCGCGCACGATGTCGCGATCGTTCTTGATGGTGCCGGCGGCGGCGCCGTAGGCAACGCCGAGCGCCACGCCGGCGATGAAGATGAAGGCGACGATGCCGGTCAGGAACGGCGACTGCAGCACCGAATCGCTGCCGCTGGCGCCGATCTTGCGCAGGAAGCCGTCTTCCGGGACCAGGCCCCAGACCACCAGCGCGGTCAGCAGCACGGTCACGCCGCCGGCCCATTTCAGCCCGCGGATCTCCAGCGGTGACAGCGGCTGCACCTGGTCCTGCTCGGTGCGTTCGCCCGCGTAAGCGGTGAAGCGCGGGGCGACGATGCGCTCGGTGACCCACCAGCCGAGCGCGGTGATCAGGAAGGTCGAGACCACCATGAAGTAGTAGTTCGCCATCGGCGACACCACGTAAGCGGGATCGACGATGCGTGCCGCTTCCATGGTCAGGCCGGCGAGCAACGGATCGATGGTGCCAAGCACCAGATTGGCGCTGTAGCCGCCGGAAACGCCGGCGAAGGCCGCCGCCACACCCACCACCGGATGGCGCCCGGCGGCGAGGAAAATCAGGCCGGCCAGCGGCACCAGAAGCACGTAGCCGACTTCGCTCGCGGCGTTGCTGAGCACGCCGCAGAACACCACGATCGGCGTCAGCAGTACGCGTGGGGCATTCAGCACCAGCAGGCGCATCAGCGCCCCGATGAAGCCGCTGACCTCGGCCACGCCGATGCCGATCAGCGCCACCAGGACGGTACCCAGCGGTGCGAAGTTGGTGAAGTTGGTGACCAGCCCGGTCATGATCCGGTGCAGGCCTTCGACGGTCAGCAGGCTGACCACGCGCACCTCGGCGCCAGTCTTCGGATGGGTCGCCGCGACGTCGAACAACGCCACCAGCGCCGATAGCCCGATGACGGCGAGTGCCATCAGCGCAAACAGCGTGGTCGGATCGGGCAGCGCGTTGCCAGCCCGTTCGACATGGTTGAGAAAGCGGTCGACAGCAGTCTTGCGCGGAGCGATGGCGTCGGTCATGGCGTCAGGGGCGCGTGAAATATCGGAGACACAATAACCCGGCTGATGTCATCAAGCGGTCGTGAAATCCAATCCGGGGGCGATGCCGACTGCCGCACAGACGATCACGGCTGCAAGGGCAATCGTCAGTCGGTGGACGTCAGCGTCGTGCAGATCCGAACCCATCCTTCCGGCGCGCCTCCTTGATCCAACCCCGGCTTGTTACCTGCTGTTACCGAGCGTGACCCAAACGGGCCGGCTTTGTTGCAGTGACTTGCCTAGCTTTGCACTCAGCGCAACACGAACACTTGATGGAGATGGCAATGTCGATCATGGCAGCGAAACGATGCGAATCGAATGTGTGCGGCCAATGTGCACAACCTTGCGTGCTGGGCACGCTGTCCAGTGGGCTGCGGCTGGACTTGCGCGACTTCCCGGAACTCAAGGAACGCCACCTCGCCCGTGGCGACTACCTGTTCCACGCGTCCGGCGGGTTCGAGTCACTCTATGCGGTGCGCACCGGAATGCTCAAGGTTTCGGTGTTGACCGAGGACGGACGCGAACAGATCACCGGCTTTTTCCTGCCGGGTGATCTCGTCGGCCTGGATTCCGTGGGTTTGCGCCACCACGCCAGTTCGGCCGCGGCGCTCGACGAAACGATTGTCTGCGAACTGCCGTTCGCTCTGCTGGAGCGGCACGGTCAATCGGTGCCGCGCATTCAGGCGGCCTTGTTCCGGATGCTGAGCGGGCAGATCCGCCGCGAACAGTCGACCTTGCTGTTGCTGGGTTCGCTGCGCGCGGAAGAGCGCCTGGCGCAGTTCCTGATCGACCTGTCCGAGCGCGCGCACAGCGACCTCAAGTGCGGCAGCGCGATCGGCATGCCGATGACCCGCGAAGAGATCGGCAGCTATCTCGGATTGAAGCTGGAAACCGTCAGCCGCACGCTCTCCAAGTTGCATCGTGAGGGCATCATCGAAGTGGTCAAGCGCGGTGTTCGCATTCGTGAGCTCAACAAGCTGCGCATGCTGGCCGGCCTCAACGTGCGTCCGCAGCACGCGGTCGCGGCTCACCGTTTCGGGCACTGACCGTGGTCGCCCAGGTCGAACAGGCGTCGCCGATGGCCCTGATCGGCGTGGTCGAGCCGGATGCGGACGTTCGCGAGTTTCTGCAATCGCTGTTGACACGCGCCGGCTACCGCAGCCAGGGCTTCGTCAGCGCCGAGCGCTTCGAGCGCATCGCCGCGACCACGCACTTCGACTGCCTGATCACCGACAGCGACTTGCCGGGCATCGACGGTCTGGAACTGGCACGCCGCGTGCGCGAGTTCAAGGAACCGCTGCCGGTGATGCTGCTGACCTCCGACAGCGACGCCGACCTCGAACGGGCGGCACACGCTGCGCAGGTCACGCGGGTGCAGAGGATGCCGCTCGGCGTACGCGACTTCCTGCGCTCGGTGGCGCTGGCGGTGACATCGGTCGTGAATCCGGTGCGTGCATCCTAGGGAACCTCTGAAGCGCGCCGTACCGTTTGCCCTTCGGCAGGCTCACGGCGTACGCGCCTATGGCGCCCGTGGCTGGTCCAGAAATTCGCGGATGGCGGCGCCGAGATCTTCGCGCGCGTACGGCTTGGCAAGGATGCGTGGCCGCTCGTGTTCGCCGAAATGGCTTTCCAGGGCCGCCTCGGCGTAGCCCGAGCAGAACAGCACGGGAAGATCGGGGCGCTCGATGCGCAGGCGGTCGGCCAACTGGAAGCCGGTCTCGCCAGCCAGCAGCACGACGTCGCTGAATACCAGCCGGATGTCGGGATGGTCCGCCAGCGCGTCCATTGCCGCGGCGATCGTCGCCGCCTCCGTTACCCGGTATCCGAGCGAGCGCAACTGGGCCCGGGCGATGGCGGCGACCTCGGCATCGTCCTCGACCACCAGCAGATGCTCGTGGCCGCGCAGTTTCCGGCCCTTGGACAGCAGCACGGTCGGCGATCCGGGCTCGACTGCCGCGGGCAGCAGCAGGCGCACCGTGGTGCCAACTGCGGGTTCACTGTAGATGCGCACATCGCCGCCCCATTGACGCACGAAACCGTACACCATGCTGAGGCCAAGGCCGGTGCCCTTGCCGGCGCCCTTGGTGGTGAAGAACGGTTCCAGCGCGCGGGCGATGACTTCGCGGCTCATGCCCTCGCCGTCGTCGCTGACCTCGACGATCACGGTGTCGGCACCGCTGCGCGCCAGCCGCTGGCCCTCGCGCTGGTGCGCCGAAAGCGTCAGCGTACCGCCGCGCGGCATCGCGTCGCGGGCGTTCAGTACCAGGTTGAGCACGGCATTCTCGAGCTGCCCGGGATCGGCCAGCGCATGCTGCAATCCTGATTCGATGCGGTAGCGCAGGTCGATGCCCTCGCCGAGCGTGCGCCGCAGCAGGTCGCGCATGCCGCCCAGCAGTTGCGCGCAATCGACGGCCTGCGCGTTCAGCTGCCGTTTGCGCGAGAACGCCAACAGCTTGCCGGTCAACTCGGCGCCGCGGCGCGCCGCTCGACTGGCCGAATCGACCAGGGAAAGCGCGTCCGGACGGTCGTCGAGCACGTCTTCAAGGATCTGCAGGTTGCCGCCGATCACCGTCAGCAGGTTGTTGAAATCGTGCGCGACGCCGCCGGTCAGCTGGCCGAGCGCCTCCATCTTGGAGGCCTGCAACAGCATGCCTTGGTGGTGCAACCGTTCGAACACGGCGGCCGCCAGATGGGCGACGCTCTGGGCGAACAGACCCTCGTCTTCGCTGAGCGGTTCGTCGGCACGGCGTAACACCGTCAGCAACCCGTGAACCTTGGAAGGGCCGCGCAGCGCAATGACGGAGCCCGTCAGGTAATCCGCCGGGCTGCGCCGGCCCGCTTTTCCGGGAACGATCGTGACTTGCTGGATGTCGCCCCCGAGCAGCCGCAGCCGGCGCGCGCGCGGCAGCACGCTGTAGATCGCATCCAGTGCCGCCGTCTCCGTCCAGCCATGCACGCCGACAAAGCGTACGTGCTTGCCTTCGTGGCCGCGCTCGCAGATTCCGGCGTGGCTGAGCTTCAGTTGCTGCACCAGCACGCCCATCGCGTTGCGGCAGAACCACTCGACCCCGGTGCTGCTGACCGCCAGTTCGGCGAGTCGCGCCAGCGCCATCTGCCGCTGGCTGCGGCGCAGCAACTCGCGCGAGCGCTTGAGTTCGCTGACGTCGCGCACCGCCGCAACGATGCGGCGCTCGCCGGACAGCGTCATCGGACTCAGGCTGACCTCGACCGGGAACTCGCTGCCATCGTGGCGCCGGCCGACCAACTCCATGTTGAGTCCCATCGGCCGGCTGTGCGGATCGGCGACGAAACGCGAGCGGTCGACGCGATGGCGGACGCGGTAACGCGTCGGTACCAGAGACTCGATGGCGAGGCCGAGCAGTTTGCCCGGCGGGTAGCCGAACATCTGCAGCGTGGCGCGGTTGGCGAACTCGATGCGGCCGCGCTGGTCCACCACGAGCAGCGCGTCCGGCGCGGCGTCGGCGAGGGCGGCGAGCAAGCGCGGGTCGACGTCGGTCTCGGTCAACTCAGGTCTCCACCGTGCAGGCGAGCATGTAGCCGACACCGCGCACCGAGCGGATCAGCGCCGGAACCTTGGGGTCGTCGCCGAGCTTGCGGCGCAGGCGCGTGATCTGCATGTCGACGGTGCGGTCGTAGGGGCCGGCTTCACGGCCGTGGGTAAGGTCGAGGATTTCGTCGCGCGTCAGCGGTTTCTGCGGACTGCGCGCGAGCGCGGCGAGCAGCTTGAACTCGCCGTGGGTCAGCGGAATTTCGGTCCCGGCGACATCGCACAGGCGATACTCCTTGATGCGCAGTTCGAAGCCGGCGAAGCGCAGGCATTCCGGCTCGCCGGTATCGCGGGCGTTGCCCTCGCTGCGGCGCAGCACGCTCTTGATCCGCGCCAGCAGTTCGCGCAGGTTGAACGGTTTGGTGACGTAGTCGTCGGCGCCGAGTTCGAGTCCGACGATCTTGTCGACGGTCTCGCCGCGGCCAGTGAGGATGATGATCGGCAGGGCGTGGCGCTCGCGCAGGTGGCGGATCAGCGACAGGCCGTCTTCATCCGGCAGGCCAAGATCAACCAACGCCAGGTCGGGTCGCTGTCGCTCGACGGCTCGCCGTGCGGCGGCAGCGTTCTCGGCCTCGATCGAGTGAAAACCCTGCGCACCGAGGTAAATCCGCAACAACTGCCGGATTTCAGCTTCGTCATCGACGATCAGGATCTCGGCGGCTTGACTCATGCAAACGGAAGCATCCTTCGGGACCCGCGCATTCTGCCCTCTGCCCTTGGCATATGCACGCCAGTGCGCAGCGCTTGCGCGGCCACCGCAGCATGTGAGCCTTTCGCGATCCCGAGCCCCGTGCCCCGTACCCCCTCAGGGTGCGGTCAAATCATGCCCGGCATGAGCCTCCGCGCGCGACTGACAGACGTGACAGAACGCCGCCTCGGGCTGCACGCGCAGACGCTCGATCGGTATTCCCGCGCCGCAGCCGAGGCAGCGACCGTAGGTGCCACGGTCAATCCGTCCGAGCGCGGCACGCACCGCCTCGATTTCAGTCTGGTCGCGCAGGGCATCCGCGAAACCGAGCGCGTTGTCGAGATCGAACACCCCGGAATCGACCTCGCGACCCTCGAAGGGCTGTGTCTGGCGGTTCTCGAGAGCCTCGGTGATCTCGTTGGCAAGCTGATGTTCGCGTGCGACCAACTGTCCACGCAGTTCTCCGAGATGGTTCTGGGTCAGATGTTTCATCGACGTACCCTCAGCTGCGCACGACCAGCACAGGAACCCGACAATGCGTCAGGACCTTTTGGGTTTCGCTGCCGATCAGCAGTGACTCCAGCCCGCGTCGTCCGTGCGATGCCATCACGATCAAGTCGGCGCCGCTGCGCTCGGCCATGTCGATGATTGCCTTGTGCGGATCCGCCGCGAGCACGTAGCGGGTCTCGGTCGGGACATCATGGGCGCGACCGGTGCGCAGCGCGCCCGCGAGGATCGCTTCGGCATCCGCGATCGCGCGCTGCTGATAGGCCTCGCCCGCTGCGCTGCTCAGCAGCGGCACCGCAGCGACCGTATCGCCGACAAAATCCGTGATGACATGCAGCACGCTGACGCGTGCGCCGATCGCGCCGGCCAGCTTCAGCGCATGCACCAGCGCACCTTCAGACAGGCGCGTACCGTCGTGGGGAACCAGGATGTGGGAGTACATGCGTGCCTCCGGATGCGGGCTGGCAAAGCCTAGCGCGCAATTCGGAATCGCCCTTGATGGTAGTCAAGGTAGCACGCGGTTTTCGGCGGCCATGCGGCGGTTTCAGCGGCGGCGCAGGATCAGTAGATGGCGTTCGCCATCGGCACCAGGAACAACCAGCTGGTGCACCGACTCGACCACGACATCGCCCGGAAGACTTGCGATTTCGGCATCCGGGCGTTTGCCTTTGAGCGCAAGCCAGCGTCCGGGCGGTGCCAGGATCTGCCGCGTACTGGCGACAAAATCGGCGAGGCTCGCATACGCTCGCGACGTGACTTGCGAGAAGTTGGCGCCCGCTGCCAGTGCCTCGGCGCGCGCTTCGTGGACCGAGACCGCGGGCAAGTCGAATCGCCGCAGGCATTCGCGCAGGAAGCGCGCCTTCTTGCCGTTGCTGTCGACCAGCCAGACGCGTTGATACGGGTGCACCAGTGCCAGCACCAGCCCGGGTATACCGGGGCCGGTGCCGATGTCGGCCAGATCCGGCCCCTGCGCGAATGGCAGCAGCGCCAGCGAGTCGATCAGATGGCGATCGATCATCGCCAGCGGCTCGCGCACCGCGGTCAGGTTGTAGGCCGCGTTCCACTGCAGCAGCAGCGCGATATATTCGAGCAGCCGCTGCTGCGCGGCAGCGTCGATCGGACAACCGAGTTGTGCGAGGCCGGAGGCCAGGCGGACGCGCCAGGCGTCGGGGATCGGCAGGTGGGTCATCTCGAGAAGCCTCCAGTAGCGCGACTCCGGCGCGCCAGGGGGAAGATCGTGCCACAAGTCCCTTCGCGCGGCTTCGGTGGGTCCAGACTTGTCTGGACGCTTCTGGACCGCTGGGCGGAAAGCGTCCAGACAAGTCTGGACCCACAAGTGCAGCAGCCAATATCCGGATACCGGATTCCTGCACCGCAAACGGGCACTCGACTCAGGACGCGGTGGCACTTGCGGGAGCATCAGCACCATGGTGGTGCAACTGCTCGACAGCTTGCACCGTCATGATGCGCTGCACGCGTGGCTGCCCTTGAGTTCTCGCGTTTTTGTGCATGGCACGACGATTGCTGCGCATCACCGGCTCTCTGTCCAATCCCCAATCCAAAGCTGGAGGCTCCGATGTCTATCGACAAAGTCAAAAAGATCATCAAGGACAATGGCGTCAAGTTCGCAGATCTGCGCTTCGCCGACATGAGCGGCCGCGAGCAGCATCTGTCGATCCCCGCCAGCACGGTCGATGACGCCCTGTTCGAGGACGGCAAGATGTTCGATGGTTCGTCGATCGCCGGTTGGAAGGGCATCAATGAATCGGACATGGTGTTGCTGCCTGACTCCTCCACCGTGTTCCTCGATCCATTCGCCGAAGAATCGACGCTGGTGGTGCGCTGCGATGTGCTCGAGCCGTCGACCATGCAGCCGTATGCGCGTTGCCCGCGCGGCATCGCCAAGCGCGCCGAGGCGTATCTGAAAGCCGCCGGTGTCGGCGACACCGCGTTCTTTGGTCCGGAGCCTGAGTTCTTCATCTTCGACAGCGTGCGCTCGAACGCGTCGATCAACGGCAGCTTCTACGAGATCGAGTCCGAACAGGGCGCCTGGAACAGCGGCAAGTCCTACGAGCACGGCAATACCGGCCACCGCCCGGGCGTCAAGGGTGGTTATTTCCCGACCGGCCCGGTCGACGCCTTCCAGGACCTGCGCTCGGCCATGTGCCTGACGCTGGAAGCGCTCGGCATTGCGGTCGAAGTGCATCACTCGGAAGTCGCCACCGGCGGCCAGTGCGAGATCGGCACCCGCTTCAACACGCTGGTGAAGAAGGCCGACGAACTGTTGACGCTGAAGTACGTGGTCAAGAACATCGCCCACCAGCACGGCCACACGGCGACCTTCATGCCCAAGCCGCTGGTCGGCGACAACGGCAGCGGCATGCACGTGCACCAGTCGATCGCCAAGGGCGGCAAGAACCTGTTCAGCGGCAACGAGTACGGCGGCCTGTCGAAGCTGGCGCTGCACTACATCGCCGGCGTGTTCAAGCACGCGCGCGCGGTCAACGCCTTTACCAACTCGGGCACCAACAGCTACAAGCGCCTGGTGCCGGGCTTCGAGGCGCCGGTGCTGCTGGCCTACTCGGCGCGCAACCGTTCGGCCTCGTGCCGCATTCCGTGGGTGTCCAACCCGAAGGCACGGCGCATCGAGGTGCGTTTCCCGGATGCGATCAACTCCGGCTACCTGACCTTCACCGCGTTGATGATGGCCGGGCTCGACGGCATCCGGAACAAGCTCGATCCGGGCGCGCCGTCGGACAAGGATCTCTACGACCTGCCGCCTGAGGAAGAGAAGCTGATCCCGACCGTGTGCCATTCGCTCGACCAGGCGCTGGAATCGCTGGATGCCGACCGTGAGTTCCTCAAGGCCGGCGGCGTGATGAGCGACGATTTCATCGACGGCTACATCGAGCTGAAGATGAAGGAAGTCACCGCGCTGCGGATGCACACGCACCCGGTCGAGGTGCTGCAGTACTACTCCGCCTGACGGCGCGCAGGCGATGCCGGCGACGCGACTGGTACGTGCCCTGGCCCGCGGTGTCGCGGGCCTCGGTTCGGCGACGCGGCCGCAGCAGCCCAGGGGCAGCGCATTCGGCGACGCCGACGCGCTGCTCGATCAGCTGACTACGCCGCTGGCGGTCATCGATCGCCAGGGGCGCGTAGTGCACGCCAATGGCGCATTGGTCGAAACCTATTGCGAACGCCGCCTGATCGGCAGCGATATCACCGATCTGGCGCTGGGCGAGGACGTGCTGCCGGCGTTGACGCGCCGTGTGCTCGATCTGCGCGAGCGCATCGTCGCCCGTCGGCTGCTGCTGGAACTCAAGCGCGATGCGCCGCGGCGCTACGATGTCGCGCTGACGCCGGTGCAATGGCGCGGCAGCGACGCTGCGGTGCTTGAGTTTCATGCGCTGGCGGAGCATGACCAGGATCTCGGCGAGGGCGTGGTATCGACGCCCGAGCCTGCCGCCGAGCAGATGGCGCGGGCGTTGGCACACGAGATCAAGAATCCGCTGGCGGGCCTGCATGGGGCGGCACAGTTGCTGGAACGCGAGTTGCCGAACAAGGCTCTGCGCGAATACACGCAGGTGATCCGCGCCGAGACCGATCGCATCCGGCGGCTGGTGGATCGGCTGTTGCAACGCCCGGACGTCGCGCATGCCGGACACAGCTTCAACGTGCACGAGGTGCTCGAACGCGTGCGCACGCTGATCGGCGCCGAGGCCGGTGACCGCGCCGAGGTGCAGCGCGACTACGATCCCAGCCTGCCGGATATCGATGGTCACCCGGATCGGCTGACCCAGGCGCTGCTCAACCTGGCGCGCAACGCGCTGCAATCCGGCGCGCACACGATTCGCTTGCGCACGCGCGCCGAACGTCGCGCGCGCATCGGCGACAAGAGTTGCCGGCTGGCGTTGCGCATCGATGTCTGCGACGACGGGCCCGGCGTTCCCGACGGCTTGCGCGAAAGCCTGTTCCTGCCGTTCGTGACCGGGCGCGACGAGGGCACCGGTCTCGGCTTGCCGGTGGCGCTGGCGATCGCACGCGAACACGGCGGTACCCTGGCTTTTGTCAGTAGGCCCGGTGCCACCACCTTCAGCCTGCTGATTCCGGTGACGCCATGAGCGCCGTGCCGCAAGTTCGCAATGCCCCGCGCCGCGTCGTCTGGCTGGTCGACGACGACCGTTCGATCCGTTTCGTGCTGGAGAAGGCACTGGCCGGCGCCGGCTTCATGGTCGAGAGCTTCGACGCGGCAGAGCCGGCACTGCGCGCGCTCGGCAGCCGCAGTCCGGATCTGGTGTTCACCGACGTGCGCATGCCCGGCATGGATGGCATGGCGTTCATGGAGAAGTTCAGCGCGCGCGCCGCTCAGGTACCGGTGGTCGTGATGAGCGCTTACACCGACCTGCCAAGCACGGTGGCGGCTTTCCATCGCGGCGCCTTCGATTACCTGCCCAAGCCCTTCGACATCGACACCGCGATCGACATGGCGCGCCGCGCCACCACGCGCGAGGTGCGCGCGGCAGAGACCGACTGGTCCGACGAGGGTCTGGTTGGCGACACCCCGGCGATGCGCGAGGTGTTCCGTGCCATCGGCCGGCTGTCGCGCGCCGACCTTTCCGTCTTGATCACCGGCGAGACCGGCACCGGCAAGGAACTGATCGCGCGTGCTCTGCATCGGCACAGCCCGCGCGCGAATGGGCCGTTCATTGCATTGAACACGGCGGCTATCGCGCCCGAGTTGCTGGAAAGCGAGCTGTTCGGCCATGAGCAGGGTGCCTTCACCGGTGCTACCCGGCGCCACCAGGGTCGCTTCGAGCAAGCTGAACACGGCACGCTGTTCCTCGACGAGATCGGCGACATGCCGATTGGCCTGCAGACGCGCTTGCTGCGTGTGCTCGCCGAGGGCGAGTTCTACCGCGTCGGCGGGCGCGAACTGATCCGCGCCGATGTGCGCGTGATTGCCGCCACCCACCAGGACTTGCGCGGCAAAGTCGAGCGCGGCGAGTTCCGCGCCGATCTGCTGCATCGACTCGACGTCATGCGTATCCACCTGCCCGCGTTGCGCGAGCGTGCCGCCGACGTGCCGCGCCTGGCCGATCGCTTCCTCGCCGAAACTGCGCGCGAGATGCGCGTGGCAACCAAGCACCTGTCGGTCGACGCCATGCGCGCACTGACCCGCTATCCATGGCCTGGCAACGTGCGCGAACTGCGTAACCTGTGCCAGCGCCTGGTGCTGATGGCGCCGGGCGCACAGATCCAGAGCGGCGATCTGCCCGACGAAGTGCGCCGGTCGGAGGGCGTTCCGGCCGGCGAGGCGGGCTGGCTCAAGCCGCTGGCCGAATGGGCGCGCCAGCAACTCGACCTCGGCCAGCCGGACTTGCTCGAGGCCGCCAAGGCCAGCCTCGAACAGGTGTTGTTCGACGAAGCCCTGAAGGTCACCAGCGGCGACCGTCAGCACGCGGCAAGGCGCCTGGGATGCGGGAGGAACACGTTGACAAGGAAGTTGGGGCCGAAGAAGCGATAAGTGCAAAGGCGGGACTGGGGACTGGGGACTGGGGCGCATCCATGGGATTCATCGCAATCGAGCAGTCGAATAGGTTGGGGTGAGCAAAGCGAACCCCAACACACCGCCTGGCCGAGACCCAATGTTGGGGTTCGCTGCGCTCACCCCAACCTATGCCGAATGGCCCTGAACGCGCCCCAGCCCGCAGTCCCCAGCCCCGCCCGTCGCTTCCCCCGGTGATTCAGGCTAGCCTACGCGCCCCCAGATTCCCGCAGGCTGCAACCCCATGAGCGACGCCCCGCAGCAAGTCATCCGTTTCCACTACAGCGTCGCCGAAGTCGGTCAGCCGCCCACCGAGTCCTCGCGCGATGGGGGTGAGCCGATCGCGGCGCTGATCGGGGCTGGCAACATCATCCCGGGGCTGGAGAAGGCGCTGATCGGCAAGGATGTCGGCGCGCGCTTCGAGGTTGTCGTGCCGGCGGCCGATGCTTACGGCGAGCGCAACGAGGCGCTGACCCAGCGCGTGCCGCGCAAGTACTTTCCGACCAACGTCACGCTGCGACCGGGCCTCACCGTGATGCTGCAGACCCAGCATGGTCCGCGGCCGGTCACGGTGCTGAAGATCGGCATGAGCGTGGTTGACGTCGACTTGAACCACCCGATGGCTGGCAAAGACCTCAACTTCGACATCGAGATCGTCGAAGTGCGCGACGCGACTGCGGAAGAACTCGCTCATGGGCATGTGCATGGCGCGGGTGGGCATCACCATTAGGAGTCTTGGTCGGGCCTGCCGGTGCGTCTATTCGCGCAGCAAAAACCCCTGTGGGAGCGACCTTGTGTCGCGAGCTGTGCAGCCAACAGCTCGCGACACAAGGTCGCCGCAACAGTAAAATCAATGGCTTACGGAATGTTCGGTGAGCGCTGCGAGTAACCATTCGGTAAACCCATCGCGAAACCGTTCGTCCTGAGCGTTTCACCCGCGCTTTTTTGGGGGGAACAGGCGAAGGACGTGGGCGTGCCGGGTTCGACGCAACCAGCGCACTTGCGCCATTGGAGCTACTTCAGCTTCCGCGAATCGCAAGCCGTGCGGTTGTGCGGCGGGCGTCCTTCGACGGTTTCCCGCTCGCAGGGCTCGCGGGAAACGCTCAGGACGAACGGTTCTTGCGATGAATCGGGCCTGGGTCCACGCATCCTCGTGGGACTGGCAATACGCAACGGGTTCACCGAATTGCCAGCGCTGCGACGTACCCTGGGTTGCAGGCACCTTGGATCGCCGAGTTGCACTCGGCGCTGTTGCCCCTGCCGGGCGGGGGGCGAGCCCGGCAGTGGTCGCGCGTGGCGCCTGCAGAGCGGACTCAGACGCCGATCAGATCGCCGAAGTCGACTAGGAGGCAAGCGTTGTATCGCGCGCAGGACGACGAGCCCCAGTTGACGGGTACCCAGCGGTAGGGGCCATTGCCGACATTGGCGTCGTTGCCGTCGATAGGCGCATCCTCGCGCTGGTAGCGATCCTCCACGAAGGTCCGCGTGCACGGGCCTGCCGCCTGTTCGCACTCGGTCCAGGTATTCCGGCGCCTGTCGCCGGGCATCGGTGTCGCAGGCGGCTCGGGAGCCGTTTTTTCCAGGCTGCCGCGCGAATCGGGTGCCGTCACGTACGCGCGCTGGAAATCCGTGGCGTTGGCCCCGGGCGTCGGCGGGCCGCCCTTGCCGGACAGATACGACGCCCACGCGGGTTCCGGTGCTGAGACCGCCAACAAAAGCGCCAGCAGGGCGCCGGTATAGCCATTCAACATCGTCAGGATCCTTGTTCATTGTGGCGATGCACTTCGAGGATACGGGTACGGCCCGAAGTGTGACAGAACGCTACACGCCCCCCTCCCACCCCGTGTCAACATTTGCAGCGCCTGCGGCTTCCAACACGGCGACTCGCGCGATATTTGCCGCGTGCCGCGAAGATTCCGGACCGACGGCCCGTGGCGTTCTGGCAACCCCTCCCGCAACGAAACTTTAACGGTTAATCTACGCGCACTTTTTTTTACATGGGGTGCGATCATGCAGCGTTCGCGATTGTGGTTGGCCTTGGCGGCCGCGGCGGCGGTGGGAATGGGTGCCGGATGGAAGCCCGCGCTGGCTCAAGAGGCGGGGGCGACAGCTGCGGACGATGACGAAGCGCAGGTAC
>JAIMJQ010000075.1:14372-16729 GCA_020693165.1 Xanthomonas sp.
GACCGTGGTCGGCTCGCGTCGCATCGGTGGATCGGATACCGAATCGCCGGTGCCGGTCGACATCATTTCGATGCAGGAGATCGCCGAGCGCAGCCCGCAGTTCGATCTGGCGCAGGGCCTGCAGTTCACCGTGCCGTCGTTCTATTCGACGCGTCAGACCGGTGCCGACGGCGCCGACCTGGTCGACGGCGCCGCGCTGCGCAACCTCGGGTCGGACCAGACCCTGGTGCTGATCAACGGCAAGCGCCGCCACACCACCTCGCTGGTCAATCTGTTCGGTGCGCGCAACCGCGGCAACACCGGCACCGACCTCAACACCCTGCCGGTGCTGGCGATCGACCGCGTCGAAGTGTTGCGCGACGGCGCTTCGGCGCAGTACGGTTCGGACGCCATCGCCGGCGTGATGAACATCGCGCTGAAGCGCGACAAGGGCTGCGAGACCGTCATCGGCTACGGCGAGTACACCGAGGGCGACGGCGAGAACCAGTTGTACAGCGGCTACTGCGGCATCGAAATGGGCGCCGGCGGCATCTTTTCGGTGACCGCCGAGTACGGCAACCGTGGCCGCTCGGACCGCTCCGAGCCGGCCGACAATCCGCGCACCATCGGCGACAGCGCGGTCGAGAGCGGTACGCTCTACGTCAACAGCGAGATTCCGCTGAGCGACACCGCGGATGTCTATTTCACCGCCGGCATCCAGAACCGTCGCGCCTCCTCGGCGGCCTTCGCGCGCGATGGCGAGGATGATGTCCCCTCGCGCAACTCGCTGGCGATGTACCCGAACGGCTTCGTGCCGTTCATCAACGGCGATCTGGAGGACCGTTACGCCACCATCGGCGCCCGCTGGATCCTCGGCGGTTGGAACGCCGATCTGTCGACCACTTACGGCTACAACGAGCTGTACTACGACATCAGCAACACGCTGAACGCGTCGATCGCGAACTTCGAGTTCCTCAATCACCGCCCGGCGCTGAGCAACACCGCCTTCGACGCGGGTGGCTTCTCCTTCCGCCAGAGCACCACCAACCTCGATTTCACCCGCTACTTCGATGATCTGTGGGGCGGCGCCAACATTGCCTTCGGCGGCGAGTACCGCGACGAGAACTACGAGATCTTCGCCGGCGAGCCGGGCTCGTACATCGACGCCGACGGCGCCGGCGGCGGCAATGCCGGCAGCCAGGGTTTCCCGGGCTTCCAGCCGGGCGACGAGACCGATGCCAGCCGCGACAGTTATGCTGGTTATTTCGACATCGAGATCACGCCGACCGATCGCCTTGTCGCGGACTTCGCAGTGCGCTTCGAGGACTACAGCGACTTCGGCTCGACCGTCGACGGCAAGATCGCGATGGCCTACAAGACCACCGAGGACTTCACGCTGCGCGGTTCGATCTCGACCGGTTTCCGCGCGCCCTCGCTGCAGCAGATCTACTTCTCGTCGACCTTCACCGACTTCATCAGCGGCGAGCCGGTCGACGTGCTGCTGGCGCCGAACGGCGGCGAAATTGCCCTCGCAGCCGGCATCCCGGACCTGACCGAGGAGACCTCGCTGAATGGTGGCCTCGGATTCACCTGGCGCGCCACCGATGTGCTGTCGTTCACCGTCGACATCTACCAGATCAACATCGACGACCGCATCGTGCTGTCCGGCCGCTTCAACACCGACGATCCCAATATCGGCGGCATCCTTGCCGATCTGAACGTCGGCGAGGCGCAGTTCTTCACCAATGCGGTCGACACCGAAACGCGCGGCATCGATATCACCGCGTCCTGGGATTCGACGCTCTGGGACGGCGAACTGACCACCTTCTTCGGCTTCAACTACGGCGAGACCGAGGTCACGGCGATCCACGCGCCGCCGGCGCTGGTCGGTCGCGAAGACGTGCTCCTGAGCGAGCGCGAACGCCTGTTCATCGAGAACGGTTCGCCCGAGAGCAAGGGCATCCTCGGCTTCGACTGGACCCGCGACAAGTGGAACGCCAACGTCAAGTTCATCTACTTCGGTGAGCAGACGCTCGGCACCTTCTCCGGCCCGCCGGTGCCGAACCAGCACTACAACGCCAAGGCCTCGGCCGACGTCAGCCTGACTTACAGCTTCACGGAATCCACCAAGCTGACGGCGGGCATGGCCAACATCTTCGACAGCGAGCCGACCCGGCAGAACCCGGACGAAACCGATAACGGCCACATCTACGAGAGCGTGCAGTTCGGCCTCAACGGCGCGTCGTGGTTCATGCGGCTGCACAGCCGGTTCTTCTGAGCCCCCGTTGACGCGCCATTCGGCGCGTCAACGGGTATGCAGAGCCAGAATCCTCATGGAGAGCCTTCAGTTTCACCCAAAACTGCGCGGTGACCTTGAA
>JAIMJQ010000076.1 GCA_020693165.1 Xanthomonas sp.
GGCGCACGGTCATACTTGGGCGCGGACTTGGTTCCTGTCGCATTCAACGACGCAGGAACTGTTTGGCGAGAGGTCCCTGTCGTACGAGCGTGGGCTTGTTCGCGCATCGGGAAAGCGGCAGAGGCCGAATTCACGTCGCGCTTGGACAATGCGCCGAGGTTGGTCCCCTGCCCCCTGCCCCTTTTTCGCGAAGAAACTCATCGGCCCGACGGAGAACGGATGCCACAACCAATCAATGATTCCGACATCTGCGCACCCGCGCCGGCCCGCCTCGGCATCGCCGCGCTCGCCCTGAGCCTGCCCCTGCTCGCGCACGCGCACGCCGAGTCGGGTGCCGCAACCGGCTTGCTGTCGGGCCTGGCGCATCCGCTATCGGGTCTGGATCACGTGCTGGCGATGGTCGCGGTCGGCCTGTGGGGCGCGCAGTTGGGGCGTCCGGCGATCTGGCTGCTGCCGGTGACTTTCCCGCTGGTGATGGCCTTCGGCGGCTTCATCGGCCTGATCGGCATCCCACTGCCCGGCGTTGAAGTCGGCATCGCCGTGTCCGCGATTGCGCTCGGATTGATGGTGGCCGCTGCTGCCACGCCGCCGCTGTGGGTCGCCGCGGCGCTGGTCGCCTTTTTCGCGATATTCCATGGCCACGCGCACGGCACCGAACTGCCCGATGCTGCCAGCGGCGTGCTCTACAGCGTTGGCTTCGTGGTCGCCACGGGATGCCTGCACGCTGTCGGCATCGCCATCGGCCTGGTCCATCGATGGCCACTCGGGCGTGCCGTGGTGCGCGTTGCTGGCGCCGCCGTGTTGCTGGCGGGTGGCGGATTCCTGTGGCGGGCGCTGACATGAAGCGCGCGCTGGCCTGCCTGGTTGCTGCGGCGGGCGCATTGACGGCGCCGGCTGCCCAGGCGCATCTGACGAGCAGCGGACTCGGGCCCTGGTACGACGGCGTGCTGCACCTACTGCTGACGCCGGGCGACCTGCTGCTGGTCATGGCGCTGGCGCTTTACGCGGGCTTGCGCGGCGCCGACAGCGGACGAGCGTTGTTGTTCGCGCTGCCGGGCGCGTGGCTGGCCAGTGGGTTGTTCGGCCTGACATTTTCAACGGAACTGCTGTGGCCGCTTGCGGCGCCGCTGGCGCTGATCACGGTCGGTGTGCTGTCGGCCGCCGATGTGCGGCTGTCACGCATTGCGTTGCTGCTGCTGGCGGTCGCGATCGGCGCGCTCCAGGGTCTGCAGAATGGCAGCGCCCTGGCGATCAGCGGCGGCGGCGTGGGCGCCCTGTTCGGCGTCGCCAGCGCCGGCTTCGTGCTGGTGGCGCTGTTCGCCGCGCTCGCAACCGCGCAGCGCGCCGGCTGGCAGCGCGTCGCGCTGCGCGTCGCCAGCAGCTGGATCGCGGCGATTGGCCTGCTGACGCTCGGCTGGGCACTGCGCGGCGCATGGATCATGTCTTGAGGCAAAGGTAGCCCGGCGTTGAAAGAGTCACTGTTTTTCGCGGGCGCATTGCTCGGCGCTGGAGCGCCGCTCTCGGCTCAGGAGGCAGCCGAAGGACAGGAATTCCAAAGCCGCTTTTTGCGCAGTGCGCGGGGCAGCGTCCGCTGCGGGCTCATGCCGTCAAGCGTCCCGCACGCATGCCGCGCGGCCCTCTACTCCTCAGTTCCGGTGCGCGGCGGCGCTCGCTGGGCCTTCGCGTCCGCGCCAGGCCTGCCTGCGGAAGTCTTCCCGGCGCTCGCGCCATTTCGCGGGCAAGCGCCGGCTTCGACGCGACCGTGAAGTCGCTTTGCGTCGGCAGGGTTCGGACTTGCCAGACCAGGTCCTGATTCTGGTTCTCGTAGTCGGGCATGCCGTCGCCTGGCGGATCGGGGTGGCGCGATCTGCCGGTCCAGAGATCTTGTTGTCGCGCCATGTTGCCGTCGCCGGGTGGGCCGCGGACCGGTGCCATCCGCGGCGCCAAGCGCATCATCAAACATTGTCGACGCGAAGGACCCGGCCTGCGTCCCGCACAGTGCGCAAGCGCGCCGGCCTGTAGTGGCCCTCAGGGCATGGCCTTGCGCAACTCAAGCAGCACGTGGTCGGCTGAATCGACGCGAATGGTGCCGAGCCGTGGGAACTCCAGATCGATGATCACGTAGATGGTCATCGACAGGATCAACGAGAAGATGACCGTGTGCAGCCAGCCGCGGCGCTGGTTGGGCGAAGTGTCATAGCCGACCATCAGAGCCCCGATCAGGCAAAGAATGCCAAGCAAGAGGAATATGGCCAGCGGCGGGTGGTTTTCCGTGGCCATCGCCCGCGTCGTGGTGATGTCGAACATCTCGTTCAAGGCCGGAAGCAATAGCTGCGCGATCGGTAGCCGCACGCCTTCACGGGTCGAGCCAGTGATCGCCAGATTCCAGATTTCGGTCTGCAGCGCAGTGGCCGCAGCCATGCGCGTGCGCGTCATGGTCGGTTCGCCCGGTTGCTGGTAGCTCGCCAGCCGCGCGTCGAGATAACGCCCAAACAGTGCCCGCATCACGGGTTGTACGTCCGACGGCAGCAGGTCGACGCGCTGATAGGCGGTGCCGATGGCGTTTGCTTCGTCGGTAACCAGATGCCGACGGTCCTCAAAGCGTGAGGCGGCGCCGGCAAAGGTGAAGGCGAGCAAGAGTCCCAACAGCGCGAACATCGCACTGCTGACGGTTCCGGTCCCCCGCTCCAAACCCTCGGGATCACGTGCGAGCCGGGCGCGGCCAATGCGTCGCCCGATCTCCGCGAACACCAACATGGCAACGAACAGAACAGTGGTAAAGACAAATGCAGTCATGGCTTCGCTCAAGTTGAAATCTCCCGCAAACGAATTGACTTGGCGCCTCGATGTCTGGGCGCTGGTACTCGAAGTCGGGCGCACAGCAGTCTCGCCGGCGCGCGAAGTCAAAGCGGCCAGACGCTAACCTGCACTCCAAACCAGGACAGCCGCGCTGGCGTCATCATAGCGGCCTTCTGGTGGAACTGATCGCGCGGGCGGCCCCGGCCACCGGACAGCTGCTACGCCGCGCACAGACCGAGCGCAATAGCATCGAACAGCGCATCGCGGGACTGACCGAGCGCGAACGCCAGATACTCCATCACGTTGTTGCCGGGCGCCTGAACAAGCAGATTGCCGCCGATCCGGGTGCCGGCGAGAAGACCATCGCGTTTCACCGCGGCAACTTGATGCGCAAGATGGGCGTGCGCTCGGTGGCCGAACTGGTGACGCTGGTCGATCGCGCTGGCATGGGTACCACCCCCAACGGTTGACGCTGCGCACGTCGGGCACGATCTGGACCAAGGTCCCGTTGGCGCGGCGCCGGACCCTCGCTAGCTTCGGCGGGCGAAGCAAGAGGAATGACGCAGTCGGTCGCGGCGGCAGCCGAATGCAGGCTCGGCGGCGCTGATGCGGTCGGCCAGTCGAGAGACTGCTCTTCTTGGCCAAAGTCAAAGCGGGGGCGCCGGCTAACTCGCATACTGAGGTCGTCCGGCACACCGGCGACAGTCCATTGGAACCAGGAGATCATCATGCAAGAGCTCATTTCCGTCGGGCAGCGCAGGCCGCAACGCCTGGTGCTGACGCTGCTGCTTGGCGCGGCGCTCGCGGCCGGACCGGCGCTGGCTGCCGAGGGCATCGATCCTGAAGTCGACCAGGTGCTCAAGTCGATGTCGGACTTACTAGCCGCGAACAAGTCATTTTCGGTCAAGGCCGACATCGATTTCGAAGTCGTGACCCGCCGCGGCCAGAAGTTGCAGCTCAGCAGCTTTGCCGCTCTGACCGTGGAGCGCCCGGTCGGCATGTACATCGAGCGTTCGGGCATCTTTGCCGATGTGCAGATGTACTTCGATGGCAAGACGTTGACGGCCTACGGCAAGCGCAGCAACGCCTACGCGCAGCTACCCGTGGACGGCAGCAACGACGACGCCATTCTCGCCTATGAGTTCGAAACCGGCATTCCGGCGCCGGGCGCCGATCTGCTTTTCAGTAATCCCTACGCGATGCTGAGCGGCGGCATCGAAAGCGCCAGCTATATCGGCACGACGCGTATCGATGGCATCGAGTGCTATCACCTGGCCTTTCGCGAAGAAAACGTCGATTGGCAGATCTGGGTGCAGACCGGCAAAACGCCATTGCCGATGAAATACGTGATCACCAGCACCTGGGACGCCTTCGCTCCCCAGTACCAGATTCGTTTTCACGACTGGAATTTGCAGCCGAAAGTAGCCCGACACCAGTTCGACTTCAAGGCGCCGAAAGACGCGACCAAGGTCGAGCTTGCTGCCTTCGGCGATAGCGCCGAGACCGGCGCAGCCAAGGAGAATGCACAATGAAATCCACCATCGTCAGTACTCTCGTCGCCATCGGCCTGCTGGCCGCCGGCGCCATCATCGAAACGGCGACCGATCAGCGCCTGTTGATCGCGCCCGCCGAAGCGATCGTCGGGCGGCCGCTGACCCCGGTCAGTTACGCCGGCGTTGCGCGCAGGACCACGCGGCGAATGATCTACCGCACCTCGGTGTATGTCGCCGTCCTGCCTGCCTCCTGCACTATCGTGGTGATCGAGGGCGCTTCACTGCACTATTGCGGCGGCACCTACTACCAGCCCTACGGGACGCAGTATGTGGTGGTGAACGTTCAATAGCTCTGACCGTGTTTTCGATACGTCGTTGATCTTGTTGCGGATTTACTATGCGAGAGCCTTCGCGGAATGAACCCGCCTCCACCGGCGTGGCGTCCAAAAAAGTAGCTTGAAGAATGCAATCGCGAGGATGTCCGATGAATGACAAGAAAGCTCCGCGGATCAGCGCCACGTCGGCGACGCGCCGGCGCCCACAACAGGAACCGCGCACGACAGCTCTGCGTGCAGTTCTGGCGACCGCCGTCGTGCAGGCACTGGCGTCCGGTGGCGCATTCGCGCAGGCACTTGATCGCAGCGTGCTGCCCATCGCCGAACCCAAGCGGCCGACCTATACCGAGGTCGATGCGCGCAAGGTTCAGGCGCCGGCGCCTTTCGAGGTCAAGGCGCCGGCCGGCGCACCGAATGTGGTCATCGTGCTGATCGATGATCTGGGATTCGGCGTCACCAGCGGCTTCGGTGGACCGGTGGGTACCGCGGTCCTCGACAAGATGGCGCAGAACGGCTTGCGCTACAACAACTTCCACACCACGGCGCTGTCTTCGCCGACGCGCGCCGCGCTGAAATCCGGACGCAACCACCACACGGTGAACATGGGCTTCATCACCGAGTTGGCGACCTCGATCCCCGGCGCCACCGGCCAGATCCCCAACAACACGGCCCCGCTGGCGGAAACGCTGCGCCTGAATGGCTACGCCACCGGCGCCTTCGGCAAGTGGCACGAAACCGCCGCCTGGGAGGCCAGCGTCGCCGGGCCATTCGACCGCTGGCCGACGCGTCAGGGCTTCGACAAGTTCTACGGCTTTCTCGGCGGCGAGACCAACCAGTGGGCGCCGTACCTGCACGACGGCACCGCGGTGGTCGAACTGCCCGACGACCCCAATTACCACTTCATGACCGACATGACCGACAAGGCGCGCGCCTGGATCAAGCACCAGAAGGCGCTCACCCCGGACAAGCCGTCGTTCGTCTACTTCGCGCCCGGCGGCGTCCACGCGCCGCACCATGTCCCGAAGGAGTGGATCGCCCGCTGGGAGGGCAAGTTCGACCAGGGCTGGGACAAGATCCGCGAGGAAACGCTCGCGCGACAGATCAAGATGGGCATCGTTCCCAAGGGCACCAAGCTGGCGCCGAAGCCCGAGGCGATCAAGGACTGGGACAAACTCTCCGCCGACGAAAAGCGGCTGTTCACGCGTCAGGCCGAGGTATTCGCCGCCTACGTCGAATACACCGATCACGAGATCGGCCGGATGCTGGAAGCGTTCGATGAAGTCGGCCAGGCCGACAACACCCTGGTCTTCTACATCGCCGGGGATAACGGCACCAGCGGCGAGGGTGGGCAGAACGGCATGTTCAACGAGTACACCTACTTCAACGGTGTGCAGGAATCGGTCGACGACATGCTGAAGAAGATCGACCAGTGGGGCGGTCCGGAGACCTATCCACACATGGCCGCCGGTTGGGCCGTTGCATTCGACAGCCCGTTCGGCTGGATGAAACAGGTGCCGTCCGACTTCGGCGGCACGCGTAACGGCATGGTCGTGCACTGGCCCAGGGGGATCAAATCGAAGAGCGGGATCCGCAGCCAGTTCGGCCATGTGATCGACATCGCGCCCACCGTGCTCGAGGCCATTGGCCTGCCCGAGCCGACCAGCGTCAACGGCACGCCGCAGATTCCGATGGCAGGCACCAGCCTGATGTACTCGTTCGACGACGCCAAGGCCAAAGAGCGCCACACCACCCAGTACTTCGAGATCGCCGGCAACCGTGGCATCTACCACGACGGCTGGTTCGCGCGGACCATCCACAAGGCACCGTGGGAGCCCAAGGCACGGCGAGCACTCGACGACAATTCGGCGTGGGAGTTGTTCGACACCCGCTCGGATTTCAGTCTGGCGCACGAACTGTCCGCCAAACATCCCGAAAAGCTTGCGCAGATGCAGGCGCTGTTTCTCGAAGAGGCCGGCAAATACGGCGTGCTGCCGATGGATGACCGCTTCCTCGAACGCATGGACCCGAAGGCCGTGGGTCGGCCTGACCTGATGGAGGGGCGCAACTCGATGACGCTGGCCGAGGGCATGACCGGCATGATGGAAGGCGTTTTCGTCAACGTGAAGAACCGCTCCAAGACGATCACGGCGGAAGTGGTCGTTCCCGCAGACGGCGGCAACGGCACCGTCATCGCCCAGGGTGGCCGCTTCGGCGGCTGGTCGGTCTACGTCAAGGATGGCGTGCCGGCCTACAGCTACAACTACCTCGGCATGCAGCAGACGACCATCACGTCGAGCGCGAAACTCGCCCCTGGCAAAGCCGAAGTGCGCTTCGTGTTCGACTACGCCGGCGGCGGCCCCGGCAAGGGCGGCAGGGGCACGCTCTACGTCAATGGCGAGCAGGTCGGTGAGGGGCAGATTCCGGCCACGCAACTGGGGCTGTTCTCGGCCGACGAGACTGCCGATGTCGGCATCGACCTTGGCACACCGGTGGTCGAGGCGATCGGCGCCGAGGCGAAGGCGCGCTTTACCGGCCAGATTCCGAAGGTGACGGTGGAAGTGCGGTAAGACTGGGTCGCACACGTGTGGGAGCGGGTTTATCCCGCGAAAGCTTTCGCGGAGTAAATCCGCTCCCACACCAGGGACCCTCTGAACAAGTTCTGCGGCCGCATAACTTGTTCAGAGGGTCCCTAGAAGCAAAGGTTTACGGCGCATTTGGTGGTGGCGACCTTGTGTCGCGAGCTCTACCAGTCACAGCTCGCGACACAAGGTCGCTCCCACAGAAGACCGGAAGTTGCGACATGCCTGACGAACAACGACCCGGCCTCCACGTCCTTGCCAAGCCCATCGGCTCGGTGTGCGACATTGCCTGCGACTACTGTTTCTATCTCGAAAAGCGCGGCCTTTACCCCGGCGCCAAACAGTTCAAGATGTCCGACGAGGTGCTCGCCCGGTACATCGAGCAGTACGTCGAAGCGCAAGCGACGCCGGTGGTCGAATTCGTCTGGCACGGCGGCGAACCGACGCTGCTCGGCGTCGACTTCTACCGCCGCGTGGTCGAGCTGCAGGCGCCGTATCGCGAGAAGAAGGAAATCCGCAACACGCTGCAGACCAATGCGCTCAGCCTCGACGACGAGTGGTGCGCGTTCTTCAAGGCGCACGACTTCTTCATCGGCGTCAGCCTCGACGGTCCGCAGGAGATCCACGACCGCTACCGCAAGGACCGCCACGGCAAGGGCACCTTCGATCGCGTGATGCACGGCGTGCACCTGCTGCAGAAGCACCAGGTGGAGTTCAACGCGCTCGCCTGCGTCGGGCGGGAAACGGCCTACCGGCCACTCGACGTCTATCGCTTCTTCAAGGATTCCGGCATCCACTACATCCAGTTCACGCCGATCATCGAACGTGAGCCGGATGCCGAGACGCAGGCGGAGAAGTTGTGGCTGGCGCGGCCTGCGGTGCTCGACCGCCCGGAACCGAACACGACCGTCACGCCATGGACGGTCGAGCCCGAAGCCTACGGCGACTTCCTGATCGCGATCTACGAGGAATGGGTCCGCCAGGATGTCGGCAGCGTGTTCGTGATGAACTTCGAGTGGGCGCTGACCGTCTGGGTCGGCGAACCGTCGCCGGTGTGCATCTTCTCGAAGCAGTGCGGGCGCGCCGTCGCCATGGAGCACGACGGCAGCGTGTTCGCCTGCGACCATTACGTTTACCCGGAGTACAAACTCGGCAACGTGCTGACCGACATGCTGCGCGAGATGGTCGATCGCTCGGTGGCCGACGGCTTCGGGCCGCACAAGGAAACCTCGCTTCCCCGCTACTGCCGCGAATGCGAGGTCAAGGAAGCCTGCTGGGGCGGTTGTCCCAAGCATCGTTTCGCCACCACGCCGGACGGCGAGCACGGCTTGCACTACCTGTGCGCCGGCTACAAGAAGTTCTTCCTGCACATCCGCAAGTATTTGCGCGCGATGGGTACTCTTATCGAGAATGACCTGCCGGTGTCGCTGGTGATGGATGCGGTCAAGGGACCGCTGGTGGTCAGGCGGACCTGACGGCCCTGCACCTGGTCGCAAAGACCGATCATCTGGACTGCGACCCTCCGGAATCCGCGGCACGTCCCGGCGATGTCGGGAATAATCACTGACGCGCCTTTCTCGGCGAAGCGGGACGCGAACACGCCATGAACTGGCTCGAAATCGCCTGGATCGGGATGTCGGCGGCGAGCCTGACGATCGGGACTATCCACCTGTTCGTCTGGTTCGAGCACAAGTCGCAGTACGCGCATCTGCTGTTCTTCATGCTGGCGGCATCGACCACGGCATTTGCCGTTTTCGAGCTGGCAATGATGCAGGCACCAACAGCGGCGGCGCATGCCGCCGCGCTACGCTGGGCGCATGTACCGGCGGCGCTGCTGGCCCTGTCGATGATCTGGTTCGTGCGCTTTCATTTCAATGCCGGCAGGCTGTGGCTGGCCTGGGCAGCTTGCGGCTTGCGGCTGCTCGCACTGGCACTGAACTTCACCACCGGCGTCAATGTCAATTTTGTCGAGGTTTCCGCGCTCGACGACTTGATCCTTTGGGGAGACGTCGTTGTAGCAGTCCCTGTCGGCGTCCCCAGCGTCTGGATGGTCGTGCCGCAGTTGGGCAACCTGCTGCTGATCGCGTTCGTCGTCGACGCCTCCGTGACCCTGTGGCGCCGCGGCGATGCCGCCGAGCGTCGCCGCGCGGCTTTCGTCGGCGGCGGTATCGCGGCCTGTATTGCCGCGATCGGCGGTTTCGCGGCCCTGGTCAACCTGGGTCATGTGCGCGCGCCAACGGTCGTCGTGCCGGGTGTGTTTCTGATTGTCCTGGCGATGGGCTACGAACTCGGCTGGGACCTGATCGCAGCAGCGCAACTGGCCGAGCGAGTGCGCGCCAGCGAGGCACGCTTTCGCGCGGTCGTCGAGACCGTACCCAGCGCCATTTTGCTGGTCGACGCAGGCGACAGGATCGTTCTGGCGAATGCACAGGCCGAAGAACTGTTTGGCTACCCACGCAGCGAGCTGGTCGGACTGCCGATGGAAACGCTGCTGGCGCAGCGCCATCGGAGTCAGTACGCCGGATTTCGCGCCCGCTTTGTCGACGATCCGGCGATCCGCGCGATCGATGGAGACGGCGAACTGATCGCCTTGCGCAAGGACGGCAGCGAATTCCCGGCAGAGGCCACGCTGAGCCCGATGGCGACCGACCGGGAACGGTTCGTGCTGGCCTCGGTGGTCGACATCGGTCCTCGGTTGCAGCTGGAGCAGGCCACCGCCCGCCAGCGCGACGAACTGGCCCACCTGTCGCGGGTGGCGATGCTGGGCGAGTTGTCCGGGTCGCTGGCGCACGAACTGAATCAGCCGCTGGGCGCAATTCTCAGCAATGCCCAGGCCGGGCAGCACTTCCTGGCGCAGAGCCCGCCCCGGGTGGAGCGAATCAAGGAGGTCCTGTCCGAGATCGTGAAGAGCGACCACCGGGCGCGCGCGGTGATCGAGCGGCTGCGCTCCATGCTCAAGAAGGAGCCGGCGCATTACCACCGACTGGACTTGAACGAACTGATCGAAGAATCGCTGCGCCTGTTGCGCAGCGATCTACTGAACCGCCGTGTCAGCGTGACGACGGAACTGGCGCCCGGGTTGCCTGTGGTGCACGGCGACAGCAACCAGTTGCAGCAGGTACTGTTGAACCTGATCATCAATGGCTGCGATGCGATGGACGCCATGCCGGAGGGCCGCCATCTGCGGCTGAGCACGCGCCTCAGCGAGCAAGGTGTGGAGTTCGCGGTGACCGATCTCGGCGTGGGCATTCCTGCGGCGGACCTGGAGCGCATCTTCGAGTCCTTCGTGACCACCAAGGCGCATGGCCTGGGCCTGGGCCTGGCGATTTGCCGTTCGATCATCGACGCGCATGGCGGCCGACTCTGGGCCACGCTCAACAGCGACCGGGGCTCCACGCTACACTGTGAGTTGCCCGCGATTCGAGACTGATTCCGATGCAAGGCGTTGCTCCCACGGTCTATCTGGTCGACGACGACCCCGACCTGCTGGGCGCGATGCAGCGGCTGCTGGAGTCGCTCGGCATGCGGGTCATCACCTTCCGGTCGGCGCAGGAGTTCCTCAAGGATCACGATGCCCTCGCACCGGGTTGCCTGGTCCTGGATCTCGCGATGCCGGAGTTGAACGGCCTGCAGTTGCAGCGCGAACTGGAGCGGCACGCCAGCCCGCTGCCGATCATCTTTCTCACTGGTCGCGGCGACATTGCCACCAGCGTGCAGGCGATGAAGCAGGGCGCCGCTGATTTCCTGACCAAGCCGGTCGACGATTTCGTGCTGCTGGCTGCGATCAAGGAAGCCCTGGAGACCGATCGGCTGCGACGTCGGATGCAGGTCGAGCGCGATCGCATCGCCGAGCGCCTTGCACGCCTGACCGGACGCGAACGTCAGGTGCTGGCGCAGGTCATTTCCGGACGGCTGAACAAGCAGATCGCCGCTGATCTCGGCACGGTCGAGAAGACCATCAAGTTCCACCGCGGCAACCTGATGCGCAAGATGGGCGTGCGCTCGGTGGCCGAACTGGTGAAATTGACAGAACGCCTTGGCATCGGCGCCGCCTCCGGCAGCTGATTTCCACGGCCTTCAAGTGCGACGCCTGCCGCGGGGACGCACCTCGGCTGCCGATGGGATCAAGGTCTCATTGGCCGTTGTGGCGTTGCGCCCTAGCCTCCATGATCAGGTGTACGCTGATTGCGGTACGGCGCGTTGTTGTGCATGCATGTCCCCACCTGAATTTCGTTGGTCAACGCAAGGAACCATGTCATGAGGCAGAAATTTCCCGGGTTGAGAACACCCATGTTGCTGGCGGGCGTGCTGCTGGCCGCCATGGCGCCGCTGTCGGCCCAGGACGCGGCCGCGCCGGCCGAGGACAGCAGCCCACTGATGGTGCCGGCGCAGCGTATTTCGGCAGAGGCTCAGGCAGTCATCGACCGCATGACCGCCGCCCTGCAGAGCACCAAAGTCGCGTCGATCGCGTCGCATAGCACCAGCGACGAGGTGCTTCCTTTCGGTTACGTGCTGCAGAACAACCAGGAAGTCACGCTGACCATCCAGTCGCCCAACAAGCTGCGGGCGGAAGTCAGCGGCGACATCAAGAACCGGACCTTCGTCTACGACGGGGCGAACTTCTTCATCTACTCGCCGGACCACAACGTGCACACCCAGGTCAAGGCGCCGGACACCACCGTCAAGCTGGTCAGCGGGTTGCTGGATGCCGGCGTCGAAATGCCACTGCTCGACGTGCTCTACCAAGGACATGCCGGCACGCTGCTGGAAAACGTGAGCACCGGCATCTACCTCGGCGAAACCAAAGTCGAAGGTGTCGAATGCGAACTGCTGGCCTTCCGCCAGGCGACCATCGACTGGCAGATTTGCGTGCAGAAGAGCGACGGCCTGCCGCGCAAGTTCGCCATCACCACCCGCTATGCCTACGGGCAGCCGCAGGTCGAACATGTGCTGACCTGGAATCTGAAACCGGCGATCACCGCCGACACTTTCACGTTCAAGCCACCGGAAGGCTCGCAGGCAATTCCGCTGGATAATGCAGAGGCCATCTCGGGAGGCACGCCATGAGCAGCACAGTCATCAACAACTACGGCGAAGTCGCCAATCGCAAGGCCCGCAAGCTGGCTCTGCTGATGCTGGTTTTCAGCGCCATGATGGTGCTGGTCATCGCCACGGCTGAAGCCCGCGGCGGCGGACGCGGCGGCGGTGGTGGCGGACGCGGCGGCGGTGGCGGCTATGGCGGCGGCAGCATGGGCCACAGCTCGGTGTCGAGCGCCAATCGCAGCATGAGCAGCAGCCGGCCGAGCGCTTCGACGCGACCCAGTACCGGCGCGTCGAGCAGGCCCGGCACCGGCGCATCGACCCGCCCCGCAGGTGGTGCCGGCAGCGGCAACGTCAACTCCGGCAATCGCGGCGGCAACGTGGCCGGCGGCGACGGCAACCGTGGCAACATCAATACCGGCGACCGCAACAACATCAACACCGGCGACCGCGGCAGCAACAACAACATCAATATCGACAACAGCATCGATATCGATGGCGGCTACGGCAATGGCTGGGGCGGCGGTGGCTGGGGCTATCACCACCCGATCGCGGCGGGCGCATTCATCGGCGCAGTGGCGGTGACCACGGCAGCCGTGGTGGGTTCGTACTACTACGCGCTGCCGCCAAGCGGCTGCTCGCCGTATTACTACAACAGCATGAACTACTACCACTGCGGCAGTGTCTACTACCAGCAGACCTACAGCGGCGACGACGTGGTCTACATCACGGTCGAAGCGCCGGACGGCGGCGCCACGACGACCGTGGTGCAGTAGTCAGGAGAGCAGGATGCGCATGCGTGCGACTCTGCTGTTGATGGCGCTGCTGGCGGCGCCTGCGCTGGTCTCGGCGCAGGCCGTGTATCCGGCGCAGAACCAGTCGCCCGAGCAACAGGCGAAGGACGAGGCCGAGTGCAAGCAGTGGGCGATCAACGAGAGCGGCTACGACCCGGCGCACCCGCCGGTTCCGGCCCAGGCCCAGGCTGCGCCGGTGACCGGCAGCGGCGCGCGCGTGCGCGGCGCCGCCGGTGGCGCGATCATCGCCGGAGCCACCGGCGGTGACGCCGGCAAGGGCGCAGCAGCCGGCGCCGTGGCCGGCGGCGTCGTCCGGCGCAACAAGAACCGGCAGGCGGCGGCGCAGGCGAACCAGGCTTCGGCGCAGCAGGTGCAGGCCGCCGAAACGGCGTTCGTCAACGCCAAGATCGCCTGCCTGCAGGGACGCGGGTACTCGGTGAAGTAACAGCAACAAGGGCCGCCGCCCGCAATGGGCGGCGGCCGATGCTTTTCGTGGGCCCACTGTGCCCTAGGTCCCATTGCCCACCGGGTGGATGTCGACAACACTTGGTGCACCCATCGCAATCCTGAGGAGAGTCTCCATGCTTCGCATCCTGTTCGCCAGCGTGCTCGCACTCGCATCCGCCGGCCTGGTCATGTCGACGAACGACGCCCACGCCGCGTCTGCACCCGACTCCACCCCCGATGGCCTCGAAAAGGTCAGCGTCGAGGGCGTCGACGCCTCCTACCGGCGCCCCGGCGCCAGTTACAGCGAGTACACCAAGATCAAGATCGGCGCCATCACGGTGGCCTTCAACAAGAACTGGGAAAAGACGCCGCTGCCGGGAACGCGCTTCAAGATGCGCGCCGAGGATGCGCAGAAGATCAAGGACCGCGTGGCCGGACTGCTGCGCGAGGAGATCGCCACGGCACTGCAGGCCGGCGGCTATGAAGTCGTCGATACCTCCGGCGAGGACGTGCTCGAGTTCGCTGCGGCGATCGTCGATCTCTACATCAACAAGCCGCAGGTCCACAGCGCCGCGCGCGCCGACACCTACGCGGTCTCGGCCGGCGAGATGACGATCGTCGCCGAAATGCGCGACTCGCTGAGCGGCGAAGTGCTGTCGCGCGCCTACGACCGCGGCGCCGCACGCGAGACGCAGACGCCGCATTTCATCGCCGGCAGCGAGAACGAGAAAGAGGCGCGCAACATCATCCAGGGGTGGGCCAAGCTGCTGGTGCAGCAACTCGACGCCACGCGCAAGAACTGAGGCAACCTGGCCGATCGCGCGGTCGCAAGTGCGAGAATCATGCTCACCGTCGCCGCAGGGCGATGGACGTGCGCGCCCGCGACCGGGGTCGGCCTCGCCACGCCACTTGGCACGATTTCTGCCGGACTCTCGGAGAGAACATGAACGCACCGCGATTCACGAAACAAGGCCCGACCGGCCTGCTGTTGGCCATTCTGGTCAGCTCCGGAGCGTGGGCGCAGGAACCAACGGGCTCGGCCGTGGAAGGTTCGGCTGAACCGCCTGCGAAGACCGAGCCAGCGGCGGTCGACGATGCCGCCGAACTGGCCAAGAAACTGAACAACCCGATCGCCAGCCTGATCAGCGTGCCCTTCAAGTACAGTTGGGACACCGGTATCGACCCCGGCGATCGCGATCGTTCCACCATCATCGTGCAACCGGTGATTCCGTTCGAGTTGAACGCCGACTGGAATCTGATCACGCGCACGATCATTCCCTACATCGATGCCGAATCGCCCGCCGGCAGCCCCAATGTGTCGGGCACCGGCGACATCCTGCAGAGTTTCTTCTTCTCGCCCAAGGCGCCCACCGCGGCCGGCTGGATCTGGGGGTTGGGGCCCGCCTTCTACTATCCGACGGCGAGCAACGACGCGCTCGGCAGCGAAAAATGGAGCGCCGGCCCCACCGTCGTGCTGCTGAAACAAGGCAACGGCTGGACCTACGGCGTGCTCGCCAATCATCTGTGGTCCTTCGCCGGCGAGGATGCGCGTGCCGACGTCAGCGCCACCTTCGTGCAGCCGTTCCTGTCCTTCACCACCGGCAAGTACACCACCTACACCGTCAACACCGAGACCACCTACGACTGGGAGGCGGAGGAGGCCACCGTGCCGATCAATCTCCAGGTCTCGCAATTGCTGCGCTTCGGCAAACAACCGGTCAGCTTTGCGCTGACTTATCGCTACTTTGCGGACACGCCGCAAGGCGGCCCGGACTCGGGTTTGAGCTTCACCGCAACGCTGCTGTTCCCGAAGTAGTCGCCGTTCGAATCGGGCTCGCTTGACGAGACGCTGGCCCACCGTGGATGACGATGAGCTTGAACCGTGGCGATCACGAGATTTCCGTTGCCGTTGCTGACCGGAGCAGTGCTCGGCAGTGCCGGAACGATCCCCGCGCTCGCCTCGTACCGCTGGGACTGGGCCGTGGCCCCGTACCTCTGGGCCACCGCGATTACCACTGATGCCGAGGTCCGCGGTCAACCGGTCGGATCGGAAGTCGACTTTGGCGACGTCATCGACAAGCTTGACATGGCCTTCCTGCTGCACGTCGAGGGTCAAGGAGACCAGTTCGGGCTGATGGCCGACTACATCTACCTTGCCGTATCCGACGATAGCAGCAGCGACACCTTCAACCTGGATGCTTCGCTGGACACGACGATTTTCGAACTGGCCGGGGTCTGGAGTCCCGGCGAAGAGCGCTTCACCGGGTTCGAGGCTTTCGCGGGGCTGCGCTACTTGAGCACCGAGGCCGACCTCAAGTTCGACCTCGAAAACCCGGCGCTGCCCGATCAACGGCGCACGCTGGACAAGTCCTTTACCGACGCCATGGTCGGTGCCCGCTATACCGCCAAACTCACCGACCACTGGGGCATGACCCTGCGTGGAGACGGTTCGTTCGGCGACAGCGAGGGCGGCTACAGCGTCGGCGCAATTTTCCAGTACCACACCAAATCCGGCATGTGGGCGCTCGGATATCGATACCTGACCGTCGAGTTGCAAACCGGCAGTGGAGAGTCGCTGGACCTGACCCTGTCCGGGCCGATCGTCGGCTACGCATTCAAGTTCTAGCCCGCATTTCTCTCACCGGTCGCGGATGATCGCGAGGGGATCGCGATCGCCCCTGGCGGTGCGCTTGTTCGCGCAATGTTGCGCCGCCGGGGCGGGCCGTTGCGCCGCGCGCAAGACGCGACGACGAGGAATGGTGGTTCCATTGCGAGTCTCGTTTTCCGTTTTCGGAAATGCAAATGGGCCATGAACCCGCTCATCCTGAGCAGAGC
>JAIMJQ010000002.1:0-22572 GCA_020693165.1 Xanthomonas sp.
CTGTGCGTGCTTTGGTGGGTCCAGACTTGTCTGAAGGGCTTGGGGCATGGGGCATGGGGCGCGGAGAAGCGCGCTGTGCGTGCTTTGGTGGGTCCAGACTTGTCTGAAGGGCTTGGGGCATGGGGCATGGGGCGCGGAGAAGCGCGCTGTGCGTGCTTTGGTGGGTCCAGACTTGTCTGGACGCTTTTCGGCTCTCTGGAAGGGAAGCGTCCAGACAAGTCTGGACCCACCTCAATCCGGCAACGTGCGAGCCTTTCCCGTGCCCCGTGCCCCGTGCGCTGCTTTCCTTGGTGGCGCCAAGGAGCGTCCAGACAAGTCTGGACCCACAGAAGCCAGAGCAGCGCGCTCCCCGTGGCCCGTGCTCCAAGCCCCGTGCCTCGTGCCCCAAGCCCCGCCTCTACAACAGCGGCTCGCCGAGCGCGGTTTCCACGGCTCGCACCACTTCGCCCGATTCCACCATCTCGATCGCCTTGGCGATATCCGGCGACAGCAGGCGGTCGCGCGCCATGAACTCGATGCCGCGACTGCGGACCAGGTCGAGGACCGTGCGGATTGCTGGCGCCGGACGCGCGTCCTTCAGTTGCTTGAGATCGACCTGCAGGCGCCTGACGTCCTCGGCCAGCGCGACGCTCTCGTCGCTCGATACCTGCGACAGGTTGCGCAGCTTCGAGCGCAGTGCCTGCACGCCGAGGTTGGTGGCCAGCGAGTAGCTGGCAGCAAGGATCTGCAGGCGGAACTCGAGCGCCTGGGTGCCGACCAGCAGTTCCAGTGCCAGCACCTTTTCCAGGTCGCCGAGCATTTCCAGCACGTGGCGGCCCTCGGTGGCGCCCATCGACACGTGGTCTTCGGCATTGGCGCTGGTCGGGATCGAGTAGACCGTGGCCGGATGCGCCTTGGTGGCCAGTTCGTTGACCAGTGCGGCGGCGGTGTATTGCACGATCATGAAGCCGGAGTCGGTGCCGTCCTCGTTGCCGATCAGGAATGGCGGCAGGCCGTCGTTGGTGGCGGGATCGACCAGTTTGGCGAGGCGGCGTTCGCTGATCGACGCCAGCACCGGGATCACGCACTTCAGCTGCGTCAACGCCAGAGCGATCGGCATGCCGTGGAAATTGCCGGCCGAGACCACGCAATCGTCATCGCCGTCGGCCTCCGGGAAGATCAACGGATTGTCGGTGACCGAGTTCAGCTCGATCTCGACGATTTCGCGCACGCGCTCCAGCGTGTCCTTGACCGCCCCATGGACCTGCGGCACGCAGCGCAGCGAGTAGGCATCCTGGGGCTGCATCTTCTTGCCGCCACGGAACGGCAGATTACGCTGGTAATGCCGCGCCCGCGCGCCGCGCTCGGCCTTCGGCACATAGTCCCAGCGCACGTCGAAGGTACGCGGGTCGCCATCGGCATTGGTCCAGGCGTTGCGACTCCAGGGATGGAAGCGCGGGACCCGATGGTACGGAATATCGACCAGGCGCGAGCCGTCGGTGAGACGGCGCATGTTGGCAGCCGCGGCGATCTGGCCGGGATGCGGGCGCAGGTCATGCACGCGCGCATCGAAGGCGGCAGAGCGGCCACAGAAGGCCTCCAGCGTCAGCGCGGCATTGATGTCGGCCTGGCGGGTCAGATCCTGCAGACGGCCGATTGCGAGAATCGCCGAGGCCAGCATCTGGCCGGTGCCGTTGTTCAGCGCCAGGCCTTCCTTGAACGACAGCGTCAACGGCGTGAGCCGGGCGCGCGCGAGCGCTTCCGCAGCGGGGACCCGCACGCCGTTCTCGAAGACGTCGCCTTCGCCGATCAACGCCAGCGCCAGATGCGACAGTGGCGCCAGGTCGCCGCTGGCGCCGACCGAGCCCTTGCCAGGCACTACCGGGATCAAGTCCAGCCGCAACAAGTCCTGCAGGCGTTCGAGGGTGACCACGCGCACGCCTGAATGCCCCTGCAGCAAGGTATTGATGCGGATCGCCAGCATCGCACGCACCAATTCCGGCGACAGCGGCTCGCCGACGCACACGGCATGGCTGATGATCAGGTTGCGCTGCAGTTCGGCGACGATCGGCAGGTCGTCGCCGGGACGCGCGCGACGCCGCGAGTTCTCCAGCAGGCGGTCGGCGTTGGACCCAAAGCCGGTGGTGACGCCGTAGATCGGCTCGCCGCGCTTGAGCTCCTTCGCCAGGAAATCGGCGCTCAGCTGGACGCGCTTCAGCGCCGCCCTGGACAGTCGGGTCGGTCGCCGGCGCGCTGCAATGTCGAGGACCGCGGCGATGCTCAAGCGCCGGCCATCGAGTTCGATCGTCTGCACTCGCGCTGCCGCCGAGGGGGTTGCGTTCATTCGGGAAACCTCAAGCCTTGGGCCCGCGGCGCTTCAGTTCACCGAGCGCCTCGGCCTGTTCGATCTCCACCCGCAGCGCCTTGATCAGCTCGGCGCGCGGCACCTCGAATTGCTCTTCCTTGGCCAGATCCTTGACCATCACCACCGATTTGGCGACTTCGTTTTCGCCAACGATCACGGCAAAGCGGATGCCGGCCTTGCTGGCGTACTTGAGCTGCTTGCCGAGCTTGCCGGAATCGAGTACCAGTTCGGTGTTGATCCCGGCGCGGCGCAATTCGGTCGCGATTTCGAGATAGCTCGGCATCAGCGCCGCATCCATCTGCGTCACCAGGACCTGCACGGTGCTCTCGGCAGTGCCGATCAGTCCGGCTTCGCGCAACTGGTAATACAGACGGGTGGCGCCGATCGAGATGCCGACGCCGGGCAGCCGCGATCTGGTGTAGTGGCTGGCGAGGTTCTCGTAGCGGCCGCCGGAGCAGACGCTGCCGATCTGCGGGTGGTCGGTCAGGATCGTCTCGTAGACGGTGCCGGTGTAGTAGTCGAGGCCACGCGCGATCGAAAAGTTCAGCGCGTAATCGGTCTCGGGTACGCCGAAGCCCTTGACCAGGTTGAGTACCTCGGTGAGTTCGGCGATGCCGGCATCGAGCTGCGCATTGCCGCCACCAATCGTTCCCAGCAATTCGAGTGCCTGCGCATGGCTGCCCGAGCGCAACGCGACGAAGGCGAGGATCTCGTCGACGCGTTCGCCGGGCAGGTTGAAGCCCTCGCCAGTCAGGGTGCGTCGAACGTAATCAGCGCCGCGCTTGTCGAGCTTGTCGACTTCGCGCAGCACCAGCATCTGCTGCTCGCCGTCGACCACGCCGGCGCGCTCGAAGAAACCGCGCATCAGCTTGCGGTTGTTGAGCTGGATGGTGAACGGGCCCACGGCAAGTTCACGGAACACGCTGGCGATCACCGCCACCACTTCGGCGTCATAGCGGATCGACAAATCATCCTTGCCGATGATGTCGATGTCGCACTGGTAGAACTCGCGGAAGCGACCGCGCTGGGCGCTCTCGCCGCGATAGACGCGCTGCATCTGGTAGCGCCGGAACGGAAAGCTGAGCGCATGCTCATGTTCGGCCACGTAGCGCGCCAATGGCACGGTCAGGTCGAAGCGCAGCGCCAGTTCCGGCGCGTCGCCCTGTTTCAGGCTGCCGGTCGATTGCACGAAATAGACCTGGCGTTCGGTTTCGCCGCCGCTCTTGGTCAGCAGCACGTCGGTCAGCTCGAATACCGGCGTTTCCACCGGCAAAAAGCCAAAGCGCTCATAGTTGCGGCGAATCGTGTCCAGCATGTCCTGGAACGCGATCTGGTCCAGCGGCAGGAGTTCCATCGTGCCGGCGGGGGTACGGGGCTTCAACGTGCTCATGGGCAGCCAGGGCAGCAAACGCGAGGTCGCGTAGGCTACACCGAGCGGCGTTGGCGCGCTTCGGGGTTGGCGGGTGTGGCGAAGGCAGAGCGTCGGGACAAGTTCCGGAACCTCCACGGGCGCTCTTGTGGGTTCGAACCGTGTTCGAACGCTTTTCCTGCCAGTGGTCGACAGCCGGGCGAGATAGACTCAAGTCATCTGCGACTACCGTGAGTGCGTCATGACCCGGTTCTGCCTCTGCATGCTGGCGTTGCTGGCACTTTCCGGCGCAGCGCGCGCCGAAGACCCGATCTACAAATGTGCCGGCCCTGGCGGCGCGATCGTCTACAGCGACAAGCCGTGCGCAGCCGCGAAGGACATGCAGCGGGTGACGCTCGCGCCGCCGCCGCTGGCGGACATCGTCGACACCGCGGCCCTGTGCGGCAGCGAATCCGGCGCGCGCGGCGACATCAGGGGCCTCGACCGGTCGATCCTGGCCGCGTTGCCGCAGGCGCAGCGCAACAGCGTCAACCAGGCGCTGGCCGAGTACGCGCGCAGCGGCTCGCGTCCGGGCGCGCGCTGGGGGCAGGCCCGGGACGGCACCGTGCACCTGTGCCTGCCGACCTTCGCCGACGAGATCGTCGAGTACATCGCCGCTGTCGACGGCAAACTGGTGCAGGTGCGCGGCGGCGTGGTGTCCTGGCGCAATGATCCGGACACCGCAGCCGCGCTGCTGGATCGCTGCGCCGAGACCTGGAAGCTGTGCACGCAGGCGCCGGAGGCGACGCCCGATTCCTGCGTGACGAGGGTGCCCACCTGCGATCGCATCGAACCCTGGAAGGGCGGCCGCAACTGCTGTCCAATCGAGTGCAAGATGGCCTACAGCAGGCGCCGCTCGGCCGGCGAGCCGGGGGAATCCGCGTTCGCCAGCGCGATCTACGACAATCCGAGCTGCGTGCCGGGGGTGACCCGATGACCCGCTACGACTACTCAGGGCGCACCGCGCTGGTTACCGGCGGCGCTGGCGGCATCGGCAGCGCTACCGCGCTGGCGTTCGCCCGCAACGGCGCCAATGTGGTGGTGGCCGACATCGCCGACAGCGGCGCTGCGGTCGCCGATGAGATCAATGCCGGCGGCGGGCGCGCCGTGTTCATCCGCTGCGATGTCACCCGCACCAGCGAGGTCGAGTTGCTGGTCGCACGCACGGTGTCCGCCTTCGGTGCGCTCGATTTTGCCTTCAACAATGCCGGCATCGAGGAGGAGCACGCGCGCCTCGGCGATTCCGACGAGGCGCTGTTCGATCGCATGATGGCGATCAACGTCAAGGGCGTCTGGGCCTGCATGCGCGCCGAATTGAAGCAGATGCAGGCGCAGAAGCACGGCGTCATCATCAACACCGCATCCGTCGCCGGCCTTGTCGGCGCACCCAAACATGCGATCTATGGCGCCAGCAAGCACGCGGTGATCGGCTTGACCAAAAGTGCCGCAGCCGAGTACGGCCGCATCGGTATCCGCATCAACGCCGTCTGTCCTGGCGTGATCCGCACGGCCATGTACGAGCGCGTGGTGCAGCAGGGGCTGGCCGACGAGCAGGGCATCCGCCGCCTGCACCCGATCGGCCGCATCGGCGAGGTCGATGAAGTCGCCGGTGCAGTGCTGTGGATGTGCTCGAAGGAGGCCGGTTTCATGACCGGCCATGCGCTGACGGTGGATGGCGGGATGACGGCGGTGTAGCGGGGCGCGCGAAACGGGGCGCGCGAAACGGGGCACGGGAGATGCCCGGGCGCCTTGGCTGTTGTGGGTCCAGACTTGTCTGGACGCCTTTGATCTCGACCGCTGAATTGCCCAGCAAGAGCGTCCAGACAAGTCTGGACCCACGAAAAGCTCGCATGCTGCGAGCCTTTCCCGTGCCCCGTGCCCCGTGCCCCGTGCCCCGTGCCCCGGCTTTTCAGCTACTCCTCCTCAATCCTCGGCTTGTAAGCCTCGACCAACTGCTTCTGCACATTGCCCGGCACTGCCTCGTAGTGGCTGAGTTCGATGCTGTAGCGGCCGCGGCCGGCAGTGACGGCCTTGAGCTCATTGCTGTACTCGCTGATCTCGGCGAGCGGGACTTGCGCCTTGACGATCATTTCGCCGCCGCGCAATGAGTCGGTGCCATTGATGCGCGCGCGCTTGGTGGCAAGACCGCTGGTAATGTCGCCCATGCTCTCGGCGGGGGCGCTGACGTCGAGATTGACGATCGGCTCGAGCACCAGCGGACGCGCCTTGGAAATGGCATCCACGAAGGCCTTCTTGCCGGCCGCCACGAAGGCGACTTCCTTGGAGTCGACCGGGTGGTGCTTGCCGTCGTAGACGATGACGCGTACGTCGTGGATCTGGTAGCCGGCCAATGCGCCCTGTTCAAGCACCAGGCGCACGCCCTTCTCGATTGCCGGCAGGAACTGGCCGGGAATGGTGCCGCCCTTGACCTCGTCGACGAACTCGAAGCCGCTGCCGCGCGGCAGCGGTTCCACGCGCAGGAACACCTCGCCGAACTGGCCGGCGCCGCCGGTCTGCTTCTTGTGGCGGTGATGGCCGTCCGCATTGGCGGAGATGGTCTCGCGGTAGGCGATGCGCGGCGGCCGGGTGATCACCTCGACGCCGTAGCGCTCCTTCATGCGTTCCAGCATCACCCGCAAGTGCAGTTCGCCGAGGCCGCGAATCACGGTCTCGTTGAGTTCCTTGTGATGCTCGATGCGGAAGCACGGGTCCTCTTCGGACAGCTTGCTCAATGCATTGGCCAGCTTTTGCTCCTGGCCGCGCGTGGCCGGCTCGATGGCCAGCCCGAACATCGGCTGCGGGAAATTGACCGGCTTCAGGCGGATCTGATCCTCGTCGTGACTGTCGTGCAGCACGGCGTCGAAGTGGATGTCCTCGATCTTCGCCACTGCCGCAATATCGCCCGGGATGGCATCGTCGATCTCGACATGGTCTTTGCCCTTGAGCTTGAACAAGTGACCGACCTTGAATGGCTTCTTGCCGTCGTCGATCAGCAACTGGGTGTCGCGCCGCACCGTACCCTGATAAATGCGGAACACACTGAGTTTGCCGACGAAGGGATCATTGATGATCTTGAAGACGTCGGCGACGACGTGCTTGCCGGCGTCCGGTTCGGTGCGGTAAGGCTGCGCATCACTGCCGCTGCCTTTGACAAACAGCGGCGGGTTGGCCTCGGACGGATTCGGCATCAGGGTCTCGAACAGGTCGAGCAATTCCTTGACGCCAGCGCCGCTGCGCGCCGAAACGAAGCAGATCGGCACCAGATGCCCTTCGCGCAGGCATTGCTCGAAGGCATCGTGCAGCTCCTGTCCGGAAAGGCCCTGCTCGCCTTCCTCAAGGTAACGACCCATGACGTCTTCGTTGATCTCGACGACCTGGTCGATGATGCGCTGGTGGGCATCGGCCACCGTGGAGAAGTCGGACTCGCCGCTGGGATTGGTAAAGCAATTGACAACCCCCGATCGACCCTTCGCCGGCAGATTGATCGGCAGGCACTCGTTGCCGAAAGTGTCGCGCAACTGCTCGACCAGCATCTCGAGGTCATTGTCCTCGTGATCGATCTTGTTGACGATCAGCAGTCGGCACAGGCGTCGCGCCTTGGCGTACTCCATCATCCGCGCCGTCGAGTACTCGATGCCGTTGTCGGCATTGACCACGATGGCGCAGGTCTCGATGGCCGCCAGCGCCGAAAGCGTCTTGCCGCGGAAGTCGGGATATCCCGGTGTGTCGATCAGGTTGATATGCGCGCCGGCGTGATCGATCGAGGCAATCGAGCTGCCGATCGAGTGCTGACGTTCGCGTTCCATCGGGTCGTAGTCCGACACCGTGTTGCCGCGCTCCACGGAGCCCTGAGTGGTGATCGCACCGCCGGCATAGAGCAGAGCTTCGAACAGCGAAGTCTTGCCGGCGCCAGCGTGGCCGACGAGGGCAACGTTGCGAATTTGTGCGGTGGCATAGGCGGGCATGGGGGTCTCCCTGGTTGGTGGTCGGCCGCGGCGGTCGTTTCAGGTGCTCCCGAGCGCCACAGCTTGATTGGATGATCGGAGCGGCTGGCGATCGACGATCGCGAAGCGGCGAAAGCTGATGATGAAGTCTCGCCAGACACTACGCTTTGACCAAAGTCGCGCCAAGGCGCGGATGTGCTGCGGTGCAGCAAGATGGCGACTTGCAGCGGCTGTTGTGGGTTCGAACCTTGTTCGAACGCTTTCGGGCGGTTCGGGGAAAAGCGTCCGGACAAGGTCCGGACCCACGAACGACGCGACTACAACGGCCCGTCGTAGCTGACGGCGACGATCAGGAAGCGTGCGCGGCCGGTCGGCAGGTCGGCGTCGAACTCGTCGTCGACGCGCTTTTTCAGCGCGGCGCGGGCGATCGGCGAGTCGATGCTGATCCAGCCTAGCGTGGCGTCGGTCTCGTCCGGGCCGACGATGCGCACGCGGTGCCCGCGTTCGTCGTCGACCGCCTCGAACCACACCCAGGCGCCGAAGTAGACGGCGCTGCGGTCGGCGGGCACGGTATCGACGACCTTGATGTGTTCGAGGCGCTTGCTCAGGTAGCGCACGCGGCGGTCGATTTCGCCGAGCTGGCGCTTGCGATAGGTGTATTCGGCATTCTCCGAGCGATCGCCCTCAGCGGCCGCGGCGGCGAGCGCAGTGACCACTTCGGGGCGACGCACGCGCCAGAGATCGTCGAGTTCATCGCGCAGGCGCTCGTAGCCCGAGCGCGTGATCAGTGCGGTTGATGGAGCTTGCGGAGGTCGGTAGCGGGTGCCGGCCATGGCGTTGTTGGTTGCGCGTGGAAGGAAGTGGCGAGACTAGCTATGTGGGTCCAGACTTGTCTTTGCGCTCTTGTTGCCACCGCAACAAACGAAAGAGCGTCCAGACAAGTCTGGACCCACCAAAGCCCGCGTTGTGCCAACTTTCCCCGCTCCCCGCTCCCCGCTCCCCGCTCCCCGCTCCCCGCTCCCCGTGCCCCATCACCACCATCCGCGTAACATCGAACGATGGCCGAAACCCTTCGAATCGGTTGTCCGGTGTGGGCTTGTGCCGACTGGCGCGGGCGGCTGTTCACTCGCGCTGCCGAGCGCAAGGACTATCTGGCGCAATACGCTGAGGTATTCAGCACCGTCGAGGGCAACTCGACCTTCTATGCGCTGCCCAGCAGCGCCGCCGTGGCGCGCTGGCGCGACGAGACGCCGACGCATTTCCGTTTCTGCTTCAAGTTCCCGAGCGACATCACGCACCGGCTGATGCTGCGTGATGCGCGCGCCGAGACCCATGCCTTCCTGAAGCTGATGGCGCCACTCGGCGAGCGCCTCGGCCCGTTCATGCTGCAACTCGGGCCGCGCTTCGGTGTGGCCCAGCTGGACCGTTTGCGCGCTTATCTGCGCCAACTGCCGGGGCAGTTCCAGTATGCCGTCGAGGTGCGCCACCCCGACTACTTCGACCAGGGCGCCAACGAGGCCGCATTGCACGAAGTCCTGCGCGAGCATGGCATCGACCGCTGTCTGTTCGACACCCGTTGCATTCATGCCGGTGCCGCGCGCGACAAGAGCACGACGCAGGCGCAGTCGCGCAAACCGGAATTGCCGCTGCGTACGGTGGCCATCGGCGAACGCCCAATGGTGCGCTTCGTCGGTCAGAACCAGGCAGTTGCCGCCGGGCCCTGGCTTGATCCGTGGATCGACACGCTGGCAGAGTGGTTGCAGGCAGGTCGCGACGCCTGGTTCTTCGCGCACACGCCGGACGACCGCGAAGCGCCGGAGCTGGCGCGACTGGTGCATCGGCGAGTGCGCGAGCGGCTGCCGCCGCTACCGCCTCTGGCGGAGTTTCCGGGTGAAATCGAGGCAGCGATACCGCCGCCTGCGGCGCGCCAGATGAGTTTGTTTTAGCTCCATCTCTTCGACCTGCCCTGATCCATTGAAGGTAGGCCAACGTGACCTGGATACGGATCTGCGTTGCGCGAACAAGCGCGCCGACAGGGGCGAACGGGACGCTCCCTGTGCACGGGGAGACGGCACGCGGCCCGACGCCCTGCACCACCCCGTTGCGCTACTCTTGACAAGGTCAGTATGGATGGGCGGTTAGCATCTCGCACCTTGACGGCGGTCTCCGCCCAGAATTCGGAGTTTTCGGACCTTGCGCACTGAAGCCACCATCCGGGCGATGCCCGATATCGCCAGCGAACTGGCGGCCGAGCATGCCGGACAGCTCGACTGGGTCGGCATGGATGCGATCGAGGTGCCGGTTTCGATCGCCGCTGACGACGGGCGCGTGATCCAGGCACCGGGCAAAGTCAGCGCTTTCGTCAATCTCAACCAGGCGCAGGCGCGCGGCATTCACATGTCGCGGCTGTATCTGCACGTCGACCGGCACCTGAGCGAGCACCCACTGACGCCGCGCTCGGTGCATGGATTGCTGCACGACTTCCTCGATTCGCACCAGGGGCTGAGCGATCGCGCCTCGGTGCGCATCGGCTTCGACTACATGGTCCGGCGACGCGCGCTGGTCAGCGATGGCCACGGCTGGCGCCGTTATCCGGTGGTGATCTCGGCGTTGCAGGAGCGCGGTCATTTTGTGCTCGAACTGGCCACCGAGGTGGTCTACTCCAGCACCTGTCCGTGTTCTGCGGCGTTGGCGCGGCAGTTGATTCAAGAGCAGTTCCGACGCGATTTTCCGGCAGGCAGCGCGCTCGACCACCAGCGCGTGGCCGACTGGCTCGGCAGCGAGCAGGGCATCAATGCCACGCCGCACAGCCAGCGCAGCCTGCTGCAGTTGCGCGCGCGGCTGGTGCCGAGTTTCCAGGAGTTCCCGGTCGTCAGTCTGATCGACCTGATGGAGTCGGCGTTGCAGACCCCGGTGCAGACCGTGGTCAAACGCGAGGACGAACAGGCTTTCGCGCGTTTGAACGGCGCCAACCTGATGTTCTGCGAAGACGCCGGCCGTCGCGTAAGCAAGGCACTCGCCGCCGATGCTCGCATCGCCGATTTCTGGGCGCGCGCCGTGCACCAGGAGAGCCTGCATCCGCATGACGCCGTTGCCGTGGTCAGCAAGGGCGTGGCCGGCGGCTATGGGCCGCAGACGGAGTGGGTGGGATAGGGATTCCGGGCACCCCCGAAGGTGCGCGCATTCTCCCATCGGACATCTGGAGGCTAGTGTGGTGCTGCGCAATCAGCGGACATTGTCCGCGAGTGGATTTGCGCGACTGGCAAGGCGCGACGACGAGACCTGGCCCGCATTGCTCGCACCGGCGCGAAAAGATGCACGCTTGGTCAAGCCACCGCCGGCTTTCGACACCATCGCCGTGATTACAGTTTGTCGTGAGCATGTTTTCGCTTCGCGGCCCTGACTCGGTGTTTGCGCCGACGGCTGCGTTGCTCGTCGGCGCAAGGGAGCAACCATTTCTCCTCCTCGCGCCTTGCCGTCGGCGCAAATCCCTTCGCCATCATCCACGACCGGTGTCAGAAATGCCGGCTAGCAGCGCTATGCCAAGGAGGGGCAACGCCGCCAGACGCGCAAAGACGCCGCGGACAAGTTCGACTGATTGCGCAGCACCACACTAGGTTCATTGCGGCTTGGCGCAACCGAGTCCATCGGCGGCGACTCATGCCGACCGGCGATGTTCTGCGCATCGCCGATGCGTTCAGTGGCCGGCCTGCTGGCGGGCCGGCCCGCGCATTCGTTTGCAGCGCATCTAAGCCGATTCGGCGATTGATTCCTCGGGTGCGACTCTGGCACTGTCGCAGGTTCGGAGCGAAGGAGGGGTCGCTTCGCCGCATCCAAAAAACCAGGAAGACCATTCATGCGGTGGATCGCCCACAAATTCGGCGGGTCCAGCGTCGCCAACGCTGCCCGGTATCAAGCGGTTGCCCAACTCATGGTCGGGCGTCAGGACGAGGCCCAGGTGGTCGTCGTGTCGGCGATGCAGGGCGTCACCGATGCCCTGATCAGCGTGACTGAAAGGGCTGCTGCCCGCAGCGGCGACTGGTCGGGCGAACTGGCAACGCTGAAGCAGCGGCATCTGGATACGGCGGCGCAATTGCTGGGCGACGAGGCGGCCACCTTTGCCAAGGCACTCGACGTCAGTTTTGCCGATCTGTCGCACCTGCTGCGCAGCGTCGAGCTGCTCGGCACGGTGCCGACCGAGATCGTCGAACTGGTCTCCGGCCTCGGCGAAGTGTGGTCGGCGCAAATGCTGGCGGCGCATTTTCGCGCGCTCGGTCATGGCGCCGAGTTTCTCGATGCGCGCGAGGTGCTGCGGGTCACGGCGACCGAACTGCATGTCGCGGTCGAGTGGCTGCCGAGCGAAAAACGCCTCGCCGAGTACCGTCGAGTGCATCCGGCGCAGCGCTATGTGGTCACCGGCTTCATTGCCCGGCGCCTCGCCGACGAGCGCATCACCACGCTCGGCCGCAACGGCAGCGATTATTCCGCGAGCATCTTCGGTGCGCTGTTCAACGCCTCCGAGATCCACATCTGGACTGATGTCGACGGCGTGCTGTCGGCCGATCCGCGGCGGGTACCGGAAGCGCTGGTGCTCGACCACGTGTCCTACGAGGAGGCCTTCGAACTGGCCTACTTCGGCGCCAAGGTGATCCATCCGCAGACGATGGCGCCGGCGACCGCCAAGGGCATCCCGGTGTTCATCCGCAATACCTTCAATCCCGAGCATCCGGGCACGCGCATCGATGCCGAGGGTGGCGACGATCCGCCGATCAAGGGCATCACCACGATCGGCGGCATGGCCATCGTCACCATCGAGGGCGCCGGCATGATCGGCGTGCATGGTACCGCCGAACGTGTGTTCGCGGCATTGCGCGATGCCCGCGTCTCGGTGACGATGATCTCGCAGGGTTCGTCGGAGCATTCGATCTGTTGCGTGATCAAGGCCGATGACGCCGACCGCGCGCGCGACGTGCTGGCCGAGTCGTTCGCGCGCGAGATTGCGCGCGGACAGATCCAGCGGGTCATGTCCGAACGCGGCATCAGCGTGCTCGCGGTGGTCGGCGACGGCATGACCGGCACGCCGGGCATCTGCGCGCGCCTGTTCAACGCACTCGGTCGCGCCAAGGTCAATGTGCGCGCGATCGCGCAGGGCTCGTCCGAGCGCAACATCTCGGTGGCGATCGCCGAGGGCGAGGCCACGCGCGCATTGCGCGCGGTGCATGCCGGGTTCTATCTGTCGGCGCAGACGCTGTCGATCGGCATCATCGGTCCTGGTCAGGTCGGTCAGGCGCTGGTGCAGCAGATTGCCGACGCGCGCGGACGGCTGCATCGCGAGACTCATCTCGACCTGCGCGTGCGCGCGATCGCCACCTCCAGGCAGATGCTGCTCGACGATCCGCAGGTCGACTTGCTGCACTGGCGCGATGCACTGGCGAGCAAGGGCGCGGCTTGCGATCTCGACGCGTTCGCACGGCATGTACACGCCGAGCACTTGCCGCATGCGGTAATCATCGATTGCTCCGCCAATTCGGCGGTGGCTGATCACTACCCGAAGTGGCTGGCTGCCGGCATCCACGTGCTGACGCCGAACAAGCAGGCCGGCGGCGGCCCGCTGGAGCGCTATCGCGCGGTGCAGGCGGCGGCAAAGGATGGCCGCGCGCGCTGGCGCTATGAGGCCACCGTTGGCGCCGGGCTGCCAGTGATCGGCACGCTGCGCGATCTGATCGACACCGGCGATCACATCGAGCGCATCGAGGGCATCTTCTCCGGCACGCTGGCCTACCTGTTCAACCGCTTCGATGGCCAGGTGCCGTTTTCCGAACTGGTGCGCCAGGCCAAGGCCGCCGGCTACACCGAGCCCGATCCGCGCGACGATCTGTCCGGCCTCGACGTCGCCCGCAAGCTGGTGATCCTTGGTCGCGAAATGGGGCTGGGCCTCTCGGTGGACGATGTCCACGTCGAAAGCCTGGTGCCTGCCGAACTGGCCGATGCCAGCGTCGATGGCTTCCTGCAGGGCCTGTCGTGCCTGGATGCGCCGATGCTGGCGCGCTTCGAGGCTGCCCGCGATGGCAATCAGGTGCTGCGCTACTGCGCCGTGCTGGATGCCGATGGCCGCGCCGAAGTCGCGCTGAAGGCGCTGCCGGCGTTCCATCCCTTTGCGCACATCGCGCTGACCGACAACATCGTCTCCTTCGCCACTGCGCGTTATCGCAACAACCCGCTGATCGTGCGCGGTCCCGGCGCCGGTCCGGATGTCACCGCGGCCGGCGTGTTTGCCGACCTGCTGCGAGTGGCGTCGGGGTTGGGGGCGGCGTTGTGATGCGCGAGACCACGAGGGCACGAGGGCACGAGGGCACGATAGAGCCACGGCGCACAGGATTCACGCTTCTGCGTGACCTCGTGCCCTCATGCCCGCGTGCCCTCCAGAAACGAGGCCTCGACCATGCCAACTAACGCCGCCCCTCCGCGCAGCGCCACCGCCTTCGCCCCCGCCAGTGTCGGCAATGTGGCGGTCGGCTTCGATCTTCTGGGCCATGCGCTGGAAGGCATTGGCGACACAGTGACGGCGACGCGCATCGACGAGCCGGTGGTGCGGGTGACCGCGATTCGCGGTGTGGTGACCGATCTGCCGTTCGATCCGGAGAACAACACGGCGGCGCGTGCAGTGGCCTCGTTGCATGCGGCGCTCGGGCTCGACTTCGGTATTGAGCTTGCGATCGACAAGGGCATTCCGCTGGGGTCGGGGCTCGGCGGTTCGGCAGCTTCGGCCACTGCGGCGCTGACGGCCGCGAACGCCTTGCTGGCCGAACCACTGCCGCCGCAGCAGCTTTATCCGCATGCGCTGGAGGGCGAGCGCGCCGCCAGTGGCAGCCCGCATGGCGACAATGTCGGGCCGCAACTGCTCGGTGGCCTGGTGCTGGCGACGGTCGATCGGCTGGTGCCGATTCCAGTGCCGCCGGGACTGATTGCGGTGCTGGTGCATCCCCATTTCGTGCTGGAAACGCGCAAGGCGCGCGAGGCGCTGCGTGGCGTCTATGCGCTGGGTGAGTTCGTGGCGCAAAGCGAAGGTCTGGCGCTGGTGCTGGCCGGCTGCTTCACCGCCGATTTCAGCTTGATCAAACGCGGCCTGCGCGACGTGCTGATCGAGCCGCGCCGCGCCGCTCTGATCCCGGGCTTCGCCGCGGTCAAGCAGGCGGCGCTGGATGCCGGCGCCCTCGGCGCGTCGATCTCCGGCGCTGGCCCCAGCGTGTTCGCCTGGTTCGAGGAACGCGCTGCCGCCGCCGATGCCGGTCTGGCGATGGCCAACGCTTTCGCCGAAGCCGGACTTGCCAGCGACATCATCGTCAGCGCGGTGGCGAATGCCGGGGCGCATGTGGTGTCGCGAGGGTGATTCCTTGCGTGAAGATGAGCAAAGGCGGGGCTGGGGACTGGGGGCTTGGGGCTGCGGCGCAAGCTCGTATGCCGCCACGTGGCGCGGTTGCTCAGTAGCCGCGCGCAGGCTTCCAGGTATGACCCGCTACGCGGTGTGCTCGCCCCAGCCCCCAGTCCCCAGCCCCGCTCTTGAGTAGAGGATTCCACCGATGCGCTACTTCAGTACCCGTGACCCTCGCCAGGAATGGCCAGTGACGCTCGATGCTGCGTTGTCGGCTGGTCTGGCGGCGGACGGTGGTTTGTACGTCCCGGAGCGGCTGCCGACGTTCGACATCGCCGATTTCGACGGATTGGCGTCGTTGCCGGCAGTGGCCGAGCGCCTGCTGGCACCGTTCTTTGCCGGCAGCAGCCTGGCTCCGCAACTCGGGCCGATCTGCCGCGAGGCGCTCGACCTGCCGCTGCCGATGGTGCCGCTGCCGCCGACCGCCGAGGGCCACAGCTGGTTGCTGGAGTTGTTCCATGGACCGACCGCGGCGTTCAAGGATTTCGCCGCGCGCTTCCTCGCCGCCTGCCTGGCGCGCCTGCGCATGCCCGAAGATCCCGTCAGGACCGTGCTGGTCGCGACCTCCGGCGACACCGGCGGCGCAGTGGCCGCTGCTTTCCATCGCCGCCCCGGATTCCGCGTCGTGATCCTGTATCCCGATGGCCGCGTGTCGGCACGTCAGGCCCATCAGCTCGGCGCATTCGGCGACAACGTCCACGCGCTCAGGGTCGACGGCAGCTTCGACGACTGCCAGCGTATGGTCAAGGCGCTGCTCGGCGATCGCCATCTGGCGACCCGTTTCGCGTTGACCAGCGCCAACAGCATCTCGCTCGGGCGACTGTTGCCGCAGATGGCGTACTACGCCTACGCGGCACTGGTGCTTGCCCGCACTCCCGAGTCCCGAGTCCCGAGTCCCGAGTCCCGGCCGACGCTCATCGTCCCCACCGGCAATCTGGGCAATGCGCTCGCCGCAATCCTCGTGCGCGAGATGGGGTTGCCGATCGGCCACGTGCACTTGGCCACCAATGCCAACCGCACCCTGTTCGACTTTTTCTCCGGTACCGATTACCAGGGACGCCCCAGCGTGGCGACACTGGCCAACGCCATGGACGTCGGCGATCCCAGCAATTTCGAGCGATTGGCGTGGTTCTTTCGCGAGCGCAACCTGCGCGACAGCGGCATCCACGCTCACAGCATCGATGACGCTACCATCCGCCGCTGGATCGCCGCCGGCGAGCTGCGCCACGGTCAGGTGTATTGCCCGCACACGGCCTGCGCTGCCGAAGTCCACCAGCGCCTGCGCGATGGCGGCGCGCACGGCCCGATGCTGCTGGTGGCGACGGCGCATCCGGCCAAGTTCAATGAGGTGGTCGAACCGCTGGTCGGACACGCGGTGGAGGCGCCGCCGGCGCTGGCTGCGTTGCTTGAGCGGCCGAGTCACAGCGAGCCGCTGGACGCGTCCGTCGAGGCCCTGGTGGCGTGGCTGGAGCAGGGTTGGTAGGTCGCGGGGTTCATGCGGCTGTTGCAGGAGAGTTGCGTATTGATTCAATGGGTTGGAATTTTTTCAGGGCTCAGGCCCGATCCATCCCAAGAACCGTTCGTCCTGAGCGTTTCCCGCGAGCCCTGCGAGCGGGAAACAGTCGAAGGACGCCCGCCGCGCAACTGCTCGGCTTGCGATGCGCGAAAGCCAGGCAACGCCAAAGCCGCAAGGGCGCTGGGTATGTTTCTTGTTCAGCATTGAGCCCGCCGAGCCCGCCGAGCCCGCCGAGCCCGCCGAGCCCGCCGAGCCCGCCGAGCCCGCGTCCTTCGACTGTTTCCCCCGGAACAGCGTGGGGGAAACGCTCAGGACGAACGGTATCGCGATGAGTTCAGCGAATGGTTCCCATCTCGCCGAACATGCCGTAAGCAATTGATCTTATTAGCCAGCGCAACGATGAGTCCGTTCGATGCGCGAACAAGCGCTCCGCCAGGGGCGACCGGGACTCTCACCGAACATGCCGTAAGCAATTGATCTTGTTAGCCAACGCAACGATGAGTCCGTTCGCCCTGAGCAAAGCGGCCGACGCTTTATCGGGACCCGCGCCCCGGTGAAGCTCTGGGACGCTTTGCTCAGGGCGAACGGTGGACTAGACGTCAGCCAGTTCGATGCGCGAACAAGCGCTCCGCCAGGGGCGACCAGGACTCCTACAACGATCCGAACGCCTCGATCATCGGCTGCATCTGTTCGGCGTAGGCGCTCCACAGTTTTGCGCGATCGCGGCGGATGCCGTCGCGCACCAGCACGCTGCTGGCGGTCGCCACCGGGTCGCTGCTGCGCTCGATCTCGACCATCTCAGGCTGCATCGGAACGCCGCAGAACTCGGTCATTCGCTGCGCGGCTGCCAGCGGATCGGCGACCACGTCCTGATAGTCCACGTCGAGGATGCGGCCCGGTATCTGCGCGTGCCAATGCTGCATCAGGGCTTCATAGCGCCGGTAGTAGTCGACGAACTCGCGCTGGTCGTAGGAATACGGGCAAGCGGTGGTGAACAGGGTGCGCAGGTTGGAAAGGCCAACGTCGATCGGGTCGCGACGGACGTGCACGATGCGCGCATGCGGCAGGGCCTGGGCGATGAAGCCGATGTTGAGGAAGTTCGACGGCAGCTTGTCGGTGACGAACGGGCGCCCGCGACTGCGCCATTGCATGCCGGCGAGGTAGTTCGAGCCGATCGCGCGGTAGTCGAGCCGGGTGCGCGCGGCGATCATCGGGACGTCCACCACGGACGGCGTGTAGCGAGCGCTGGCGGCGCGCAGTTGCGTCGGCAGTTCGTAGGTCTCACCGGCGGCGGCAATCTGCGAGTGGCCGCCGAGAATGCGTTCGACCAGCGTGGTGCCGGAGCGGTGCATGCCGACGACGAAGATCGGCGTCAGGCTGCGTTCGTCAGTCCCCGCAGCCGCGCCGATTTCGGCGCCGCTCCATTGATGCAGTCGCGAAAACAGCTCGGCGTCGCTGGCGGGGTCGTAGTTGAGCTGCCTGCGCTTGGCGCGACAGGCGCGCTCCAGCGCGTGCCAGGCGCGCCGGAAGTCGCCGCTGTCATGCAACTCGTTGTGCAGGGCATAGGCCAGGAAGGCCTCGTCTTCGCCTGGCGCGACGCGGGTCATGGCGCGGTCGATGCGGTCGATGCGCGGACCGGGGTCGGGCCGACGCAGGCGCGACAGCAGCCAATGCGCGTCGACCAGGTCGGGGTGCAGCGCCAGCGCGCGTTCCAGCAGTTCGGCCGCTGCGTCCACCTCGCCGAAGTGCACCTCGATGTTGGCCGCCATGTACAGACTCGGCGGATGGCGCGGATCGCGCTCGATTGCGGCCTGCGAATACTTGCGGGCGGGACCACTGGCGCCGATGCGACTCAGTTGCTGCGCCACCGTCGCCAGCGAGTTGGCCGAGTCCCACATGGCGGGCGGCAGCTGGCTGCACAGGTCGATGACCATGCGCGAGTGGCCGAGTGCCACCAGTTGCGCGATCAACTGCAGGGCAATACCGGGCGACTCGATCGCCTGGCCGCTGGCGCGCAGGGTCAGGTCGAAGGCCGGCGTGTAGCGCCCGGCCATCAGGTGCAACGCCGACAGCTTCAGCAGCGCCGGCACGTGGCCGGGTTGCTCGGCGAGCACGCTCTCGTATGCCGCCGCCGCTGCCGCCACATCGCCTCCGGCGAGATAGGTTTCGGCACGCTGGAACTGACGTCGGGCGCGGGACGCGGCGATCGGATCGGGGCTGTTCAACGGGCTTCCTCGTCGGGTTGCAAGCTGGGTCAAGTCGGCGTGGGGCGGGACGCGCGACCGCTACCGCGGGGTGGCGACGGTAGCGACGCGTCCCGGGCATTGCAAGCCAGCACACCGCCGTGGGTGGCACGACGAGCTCACCACGGATCCGGCACGAAGCCTGGAAATGGGCGGGCGTCGCCGCGGTCGGCATAGTGGCGGTGCGGCGGCGGCAGTATGCCGGCAGCAACCAGATTGCGGCGACTGTCGTACCAGATCGCATTGACTTCGGCAGGCTGCGTACTGGCACGCACGAACTGGGTCTGGCGCGCGTGGCTCCATTCGCGTTCGCCATGCCCGGTGCCGAGCTTCTCCTCGCTGCGCTGGCGCCCGGGGACGCTGCTGCCGGATTCCGCGGCGGCCTGATCACGCGCTGACGGCGCGGCTGCCGCAGGCGTTTTGGCATAGGGCTCGGCGGCACGCTCGCCCTTCGACAATGCGATCTCGTCGTCGTAGGTCGGGTAGTAGCGTTGTTCTTCGAACACCGCCACGCCGATGACGCCGACATCGTCCGGGCGCCCGGTGCGCGCCGCGTAGGTTTCCGGCAAGGGCGCGAAATTGAACGCGGCGATCTCGCTCATGTTCTTGCGCCAGCCGTTGATCGTGGTGCTTTGCCAGGGATCGAGCACATAGCCGGACTGGCCCGGATTGGCGGTTTCGCCGGTAACGACATTGACACCGTCGACCGAAACCACCGCGAGCACGCGCTCGCCGGTTCGGTTGGTGACGCGGATGGCATAGCGGTGGCCCGGTTCGCCGGCGGCGTACACGCGGCCATCGTAGCGGTGCAGCGGAATGCTGCGACCGAGCGTTCGGTCTTCCAGACGAACTTCGACGCGTTGGGCAACGGCCAAACCGGGCAACAACGCGGCGGTCAAGGCGAGCATCGGAATCAGGTTTCGCGGGGTCATGGCCGTCTCCTGTGGCGTGGGTTCGATGACTGAAACGCCGCAGGATGGTGAATGGGGTTGATCCGTGTGGAGAAATTGGAATTGCAACGACGCCGTACGGTGTTGAAAACGCTCGGGTAGGCCGAATGATTCGACCGAGCCCCGGTGGGAGCGGGCCCGGGCCCGCGACGTCACGTCAACGGGCCGCCTCGCCCTGGCGCCCGCGAATCTGCGCCTCGACCACGGCGAGTGCCGTCATGTTGACCACGCGCCGCACCGTGGCCGAGTTGGTCAGGACGTAGCAAGGCTTGTTCAGGCCCATGACGATCGGCCCCAGCGAAACCCCGCCGGTCAGCACGCGCACCATGTTGAAGCAGATATTGGCGGCATCCAGATTCGGGAACACGAACATGTTGGCGGTGCCGGTCAGGCGCGAGTTCGGAAACAGGCGTTCGCGGATGCTGGCGTCGATCGCCGCGTCGGCGTGCATTTCGCCCTCGACCTCCAGTTCGGGTGCCCGCTCGCGCAGCAACTCGAGCACATTGCGCATCTTGCGGCTGCCGGCGTTGTCTTCGCTGCCGAAGTTCGAGTGCGACAGCAACGCCACCTTGGCGGTGATCCCGAACACGCGCAGGCGCTCGACCGCCATGATCGTGGCGGTCGCCAGTTCGTGCGCGCTCGGATCCAGGTTGACGTAAGTGTCGAGGAAGAAGAAGGTGCCACGCTCGCAAGCGACCGCGCTCATCGCCACCGGCGCCTCGATGTCGCCTTCCAGGCCGACGATGTCCTGGCAGTACTGCAGCTTGCGCTGGAAGCGGCCGATAGTGCCGGCGATCATCGCGTCGGCTTCGCCGCGCTCGACCATCAACGCGCCGATCACCGTGCTGCGCGAGCGCACTGCCGCCTTGGCGCCGGCCGGCGTCACGCCGCGGCGTTCCATCAGTCGATGGTATTGCTGCCAGTAGTCCTGGAAGCGCGGGTCGGAGTCGATATTGGTGATCTCGAAGTGCTCGCCTGGCCGAATCCACAGGCCGAGCCGGGCGATGCGCTGTTCGATCACCGCCGGCCGGCCGATCAGGATCGGTTTGGCGAAGCCCTCGTCGACGATCGCCTGCACCGCGCGCAGCATGGTGGCTTCTTCGCCCTCGGCGAACACCACGCGGCGCGGGTCGCGACGCGCAGCGTCAAACACCGGCTTCATCATCAGTCCGGTGCGGAAGATGAACTGGTCCAGCTTCTGCCGGTAGGCATCCATGTCGGCGATCGGCCGCCGGGCCACGCCCGAGTCCATCGCCGCCTGCGCCACCGCAGGCGCCAGCCGAACCAGAAGGCGCGGGTCGAAGGGCTGCGGGATCAGGCAGTCGCGGCCGAAGCTCTTGGCTTCGCCGCCGTAGGCTGCCGCGCCGGCCACCGAGGTGCCCTCGCGCGCCAGCATGGCGATCGCGTGCACGCAGGCGAGCTTCATCGACTCGGTGATGGTGGTGGCGCCGACATCCAGCGCGCCGCGGAAGATGTACGGGAAGCACAGTACGTTGTTGACCTGGTTCGGATAGTCCGAGCGGCCGGTGGCAAGGATCGCGTCCGGACGCGCGGCGAGCGCGAGCTCGGGCAGGATTTCCGGTTCCGGGTTGGCGAGCGCCATGATCACCGGCCGTGGCGCCATGGTCGCCACCATCTCCGGCTTGAGCACGCCGCCGGCTGAAAGACCGAGGAACAGATCCGCGCCGACGATGATCTCGGCCAGTGTGCGCATCGGCGTGTCGCGCGCGTAGCGTGCCTTGTCGTCATCCATTTCCTCGACACGTCCGGCGTAGACCACGCCGCAGCGATCGCTGACCAGGATGTTCTCGTGCTTCATGCCGAGCTGCACCAGCATGTTGAGGCAGGCGAGCCCGGCGGCTCCGGCGCCGGACACTGCGAGTTTGACCGCGCCGATATCCTTGCCAAGCAAATGCAGCGCATTCACCACGGCGGCGCCGACGATGATCGAGGTGCCGTGCTGATCGTCGTGGAAAACCGGGATCTTCATGCGCTCACGCAGCTTGCGCTCGACGATGAAGCACTCTGGCGCCTTGATGTCTTCCAGGTTGATGCCGCCGAAGGTCGGCTCCAGGCTGGCGATGATCTCGACCAGTTTGTCCGGGTCGCGTTCGTCGATTTCGATGTCGAACACATCGATGCCGGCGAACTTCTGGAACAGCACGCCCTTGCCTTCCATTACCGGCTTGGCCGCCAGCGGACCGATCGCGCCGAGGCCGAGCACCGCGGTGCCGTTGGTGATCACCGCCACCAGGTTGGCGCGTGCGGTGAGCGTCGAGGCTTCATCGGGATCGGCAACGATGGCGTCGCAGGCAGCGGCTACGCCCGGGGAATAGGCCAGCGCCAGGTCGCGCTGGGTGGTCAGCGCTTTGGTCGGCGTGACCCTGATTTTTCCCGGGGGGTGCTGGCGGTGGTACTCGAGGGCGCTCTGTTTGAGCTGATCGGAGATCGACATGGTGGGCGCCCGCAGTGTAGGGGGGCGCAGGATATCACCGGGGTTGTGGCGGGAGGGCGGGGCAAGGGGCAAAGGGGCAAAGGGGCAAAGGGGCACGAGAAAGGTGGCTCGGGGTGGATCCAGCCTCGACTGGACGCTTCGAGCTTGTGGCTTCTGTGGGTCCAGACTTGTCTGGACGCTTCGAGCTTGTCGCTTCTGTGGGTCCAGACTTGTCTGGACGCTCCAAGCTTGTCGCTTCTGTGGATCCAGACTTGTCTGGACGCTCCAAGCTTGCCGCTTC
>JAIMJQ010000002.1:22593-22741 GCA_020693165.1 Xanthomonas sp.
ACGCTCCAAGCTTGCCGCTTCTGTGGGTCCAGACTTGTCTGGACGCTCCAAGCTTGCCGCTTCTGTGGGTCCAGACTTGTCTGGACGCTCCAAGCTTGTCGCTTCTGTGGATCCAGACTTGTCTGGACGCTCCAAGCTTGCCGCTTCT